>JAADIR010000063.1 GCA_013151245.1 Chlorobiota bacterium | reverse complement strand
TGTAAAGAAATTTTGAAGATTAATTTAAGAATGAATGAATGGATGATGGACTGAATGAAAAATTCAAATCGGTTGAACTGAAATAACTATTATTACGCTCAAAATTCCAATTTTCCATTGTCAATTATCAATTGCGGTTTACCGCGATATGTAAACAAAAATTTTTTTCATTTCTAAAGTTTTAATTGTTTTTACAGAAAAATAAAAAAAAATGATAAAATATCAACTTTAAAGTAATTCCGGGGAAAGAATAAAAATGGTTACAAGTCTAAAAACGTTAGTGAAGTATTCAACGCTCTTTTTCCTTGATGTTAAAGCGCAAAATTAAAAGTTATTTTTCCGAGTGTTTGGTAAAGTCAAAAAAAAAGCCGGCAAACGCCGGCTCTTAATTCTAAAATTGATAATTATAAATACGGCGTGATTTTTTCCACAAAGAAAGCTTTTGGAACGGCTCCAATAATTGTTTCTTTTACCTCGCCGTCTTTGAAGAGTAAAACCGTCGGGATACTGCGCACGCCGTAGCGGATAGCGCTTTGCTGGTTTACGTCCACATCCAATTTCCCCACCTTCAATTTGCCCGCGTATTCGTCCGCCAATTCTTCAACAATCGGGTGGATCATTTTACATGGTCCGCACCAGACCGCCCAAAAGTCGATGATAACCGGAATATCCGATTTTAAAACTTCTTCCTCAAAATTACCATCTGTAATTTCAACTGGTTTCATTTTTTCTCCTCATAATAAATTTATAAAAAACTATATTCTTCTAGTTGCTATTTAATCGGCTGACTAACTTTTTCACCTATATAATTTACAACATATTCCCCGCCGTCAACATTAATTGTGTTTCCGGTAATCCAGCCCGCTTCTTCTTTGCTGAGCAGAACAATTGTCTTTGCAATATCTTTAGGATCCGTTAGTCTTCCGCCGGGATTTTTTTCAAGCGCAAATTTTAACATTCTTTCGTTCTTCGGAATTTTACGCAAAGCCGGCGTATCGGTAACGCCCGCCATTATTGCGTTTGCGGTAATTCCCATAGAACCGAGCTCAACCGCCAGCTGACGGATGTGAGCTTCGAGCGCCGCTTTAGCCGCCGAAACGGCTCCGTAATTAGGAATGACCGTTTGAGAACCCGCGCTTGTCAAGCCGATTATTCTTCCGCCTTTTGCAAAAAGCTCGCGGTGAATTAAACCCTGCGTCCAATAAACAAGCGAATGCGCCATAACGTCGAGCGTCATCGTCATTTGACTAGGTGAAATTCCATCCGCCGGATTCTTTGTAACGTAAGGTTTCAAAGTTCCGAAAGCCAGCGAATGAACAAGGATATGAACATAGGGATGTTCTTTGGTGGCAAATCTCTCTTTAATTTCATCAAGAATATCGGCTCTTTTAATCGGATCTGCTGCGTTCGCGTTGAAGAATACCGCTTTATGTCCCGTTTTTTCAATCTCGTTTTTTATCTTTTCAACATTCGGCATTGTAACTTGCCTATCCAAATGAATACCAAAAATGTGATACCCTTCTTTTGCAAGCGCAATTGCAGTGGCTCCGCCAAAACCGCTCGACGCTCCGAGAATTAATGCCCATTTCTTTTTCATAGTATTTCCTTTTCCACAAAACAATTAAAAATAAGTTGCTAAATCTAAAGAAACTTATGCGCTAAATCAACGCGATAAAAAGAGTTAAAGAGGTTGAAATCCATGTTTGTTTAGCTAAGAAATTAAAACATTGCGCGACGAGAACTAATAATATTCTCCTTAGCGCCTGTCGTGTTTTATTCTTACATCACAGAATATCTTATTGCTTCATCGCCAAGAATTTTCTTTACATGCTCAACCGTTTCGTCCGAAATGTTCATTCGTTTTTCAATAATAAAATCGCGTTTCGAACCTAAATCAATTACCCTAATAATAATCGGAATATTTCCGTCTTCTCTTTCCAGAAGGTCCCTTAACTTTGAAATTTCTTCGTGAGTGTGAGTGTCGGAATGCAGATATAAAATGACTCTTTTTGATAATTTTCTTTTTGCTTCAGTCAAAGGAATCACTTCGTCGATGTGTAATTTAATTTCGTCTCCGCTGCTTTCCGGCTTTGCCTTCACCAAAACGGTAGCTTCTGTTTCAATATATTTTCCGTAATCCCTATAAACTTTCGAAAAGCAAAGACATTCCGCCGAACCGGTGAAATCATCCATTTTGAAAAACGCCATCATGTTTCCGGCTCTGTCAATTTTTGTCCGCATATCTGTGATTACTCCGCAAGCTCTGATGTATTCTTTGTTTTCAAAAGTTTCTTGCTTGCCGAGGTGGACGGTTGCAAACGATTCGAACTCAGGAACAAAAGGTGAAAGAGGATGTCCGGATAAATAAAAGCCCAATACTTCCCTTTCGCGTGCGAGACGGGTTTTCACATCCCACATCGGAATATCGGGAAGCTCCGGTTCGATGATTTTTAAATCTTCGCTTTCGGAATCGGCAAACAGACTGTTTTCGTTAAAGTCCTTTGCCGCTTTCGCCTTGGCTCCGAATGAAAGAGCGTCTTCGATAGCCGAAAAATTCTGCGCGCGCGAACCTTTCACGCTGTCGAGCGCGCCGGCAAGCACTAATCCTTCGAGGGCGCGCTTATTAATTACGCGAGTGTCAACAATCATACAAAAATCGTAAAGAGACGTAAAGTCTCTGCCAATTTCGTTTCGCGCGCGAATGATTTCTTCCACGGCGTTTTTACCGACATTTTTAATTGCGGACATTCCGAAAATAATTTTGCCGTTCTCAACGGAAAATGTAACCGACGGCTTATTAATATCCGGAGACAAAACCGGCACGTGCATTTTTCTGCAATCGTCAAGAAGGATGGAAACCTTATCCGCATTTCCAAACTCGTTTGTTAGGTTTGCCGCAAGAAATTCGGGCAGATAATGCGCTTTCAAATACGCAGTTTGGTAAGCTACAATACTATATGCAACGGCGTGACTTTTGTTGAATCCGTAGTTCGCAAACTCAACAATATTTTCCATTATTTCTTTAGCGACTTTTTCCGCTATTCCGTTTTCCTTCGCGCTTTTCAGGAAAAAAACTTTCTGCTCCGCCATAACTTTAGCGTCTTTCTTTCCCATCGCGCGGCGCAAAATATCGGCTTCGGCAAGACTCATCCCCGCAATTTTATTGGCAATCTGAATTACTTGTTCCTGGTAAACAATTATGCCGTATGTCTCTTTAAGAATTTCTTCAAGATACGGATGAAGATATTCAATTTTCTCGCGTCCGAATTTCCTTGCAATAAATTTATCGATAAACTTCATCGGACCGGGACGGTAAAGAGCGTTCATCGCCGCTAAATCCGAAATGCTTGCGGGATGAAGTTTTTTCAAGTACTCTTTCATCGGGGAAGATTCAAACTGGAAAATAGCGGTCGTTCTGCCGAGCGCAAAAAGCTTGTAAGTTCTCTCGTCTTCAACCGGAATGGCGTCGATATCAATTTCAATTCCGCGCGTCTTTTTAACAAGCTCAATCGTATCGCGAATAATCGTTAAAGTACGAAGCCCGAGGAAATCCATCTTCAGCATACCGGCGTCGTCTAGTTCTTTCATATTATACTGCGTAACAATATCGCCGTTGGAACCGGCGCGGGCAAGGGGAACAAAATCGCTTACGCTGCCCGGCGCAATAACCACGCCCGCCGCGTGCTTCGAAGCGTTTCTGTTCATTCCTTCAAGAATGCGCGCATATTTCAGCAGTCTTTCAATTTCGGGGTCTTCGTTATCCCGCAGCCATTTTAGCTCCGGCACTTCTTTAATTGCGCGGTCGATTGAATAAACTTTTCCGAACTCCGAGGGGATCCACTTTGTAATCGCTTCGATTTTGGGAATGGGCATCTGCAGAACCCGTCCGACGTCTTTCAAAACCTGTCTTGAGGAAAGACGGTTGAACGTGATAATTTGACAAACGGATTGTTCGCCGTATTTGTTTTTTGTGTATTCGATAACATCGCCGCGCTGATCGTCGGCAAAGTCAACGTCAATATCGGGCATCGATTTACGGGCGGGATTTAAGAACCGTTCAAAAAGAAGATTATATTTTAACGGATCCACGTTTGTAATTCCCAATGCGTATGCCACAAGACTTCCCGCCGCGCTTCCTCTGCCGGGTCCGACGGGAATTCCCATTTCTCTCGCCGCGTTGATAAAATCCTGAACGATTAAAAAATAACCCGAATAACCCATTGTTTGAATTACGCCGATTTCATATTCAAAACGTTCTTCAATCTCTTTCGTAATTTTTGAAAATCTTTTATGAAGCCCTTGCTCGGCAAGTTGACCAAAATATTCGTCGAGATTTTTCGCGCCGGAATCTTCGGGAATAGGAAAATCCGGATAATGAAAGCCGCTGAATTCCAAATCGAAATCTATTTTCTCCGCAATTTCCAAAGTGTTTTCAATTGCGTCGGGAAAATCTTTGAAAATCTCTTTCATATCCTCGCCCGACTTGAAATAGAATTCGTCAACTCCGTAGCGAAGCTGCTTGTAATCTACCGAACCGGATTTATCTCCCAAATGCAGAAGAATGTTGTGGGCAATCGCGTGTTCTTTCTCTATGTAATGAATGTCGTTAGTCGCAATTATTTTTATGCCCAGTTCTTTTGAAAGACGCGGCATTCCTTCCAATACCGCTTCGTCGCCTTCGAGACCGTGATTTTGAATTTCCAGATAGAAATCGTCGCCGAAAAGTTCTTTGTAAATTATTGCCGTCTCTTTGGCTTTATCAAAATTGCCGCTTACAAGATGGGACGAAACGGGTCCCGCAAGGCAAGCCGATGTGCATATAATTCCGTCGCTGTTTTCGCGGAGCAGTTCCATGTCAATGCGCGGTTTGTAGTAAAATCCTTCCGTGTGCGCCAGCGAAGTAAGTTTGAGCAGATTTTTATACCCCGTATTATTTTTTGCAAGAAGAATAATGTGATTATATATTTTCTTTCTTCCTCTGCCTGCGGCGGCGTAATCTTCGCCTCTGTCGAACCGCGAACCTTCTTTAACAATGTAAGCCTCGACTCCGAGTATCGGTTTAATTCCCGCTTTTTTTGCTTTCTTGCTGAACTCCGACGCGCCGAACATAACTCCGTGATCGGTAAGCGCCAGCGCTTTCATGTTATTTTTTACTGCGGATTTGATTAAACTGTCAACCGTGCAAGCCGCATCCTGCAGACTATAATGCGAATGATTATGTAGATGAATAAAATCGCTCATAATGTTTTATCTTTCTAAAATTTTTATTTTGTATTGAATTAATTCAATTTTTACTTTTTAATTGTTGTATTGTTTATTTGTGAATTATGTCATTGGTCATTAGTCAATGGTCATTAGTCACCGGTCATTAGGAATTGATAGATTTATATTTTTCCTTTTCACCTTTGTTCCTTTGAACCTTTGAACCTTTGTTCCTTTGAACCTTTGCTCCTTTTCACCTTTGTTCCTTTGAACCTTTTATCCTTTATTCCATAAATGTTGCATTGTTAAACTATCATCTGTTTTCGCTCCGCCGAGATAAATTGTTAATTGTTCACTGTTCATTGTTAATTCTTTCCCGTGTGTCCGAATCCTCCGCTTCCTCTTTTGCTTTCCGCAAGTTCTTTTGTTTCATCAAATTCCATTCTGTAAACTTTCGAGATAATCATCTGCGCAATTCTGTCGCCGCGGCGGATAACAAAATCTTCGGCTCCAAAGTTAAACATGATAATTTTTATTTCGCCTCTGTAATCGGAATCAATCGTGCCCGGAGAATTAAGCAAACCGATTCCGTGCTTTGCAGCCAATCCGCTGCGCGGACGAATTTGAATTTCAAAACCTTCGGGAATTTCGACTTTTAAATTCGTCGGAATTAACGCAACTTTCCCGCTCTCTAAAACCGTTTCGTTTTCAATTGCCGCTCTAACGTCCATCCCCGCGCTGCCGGCGGTTTCATATTTAGGCAGTGGAATGTCCTTATGGTTTTCCGATATTTTTTTAATTTTAACTTTCACAATCGACATTATTTTTTCCCTATTAAAACTTTATATGTTGTAATAATTTCGCTCTTTTGAATAATTTTGAAAATGAACAGGAAAACGATAAATGCAGCCAGCATTAAAATTTTTGTGATGAAATACAGCTGCCCGCTTCCAAGTAAATAATAATAGAAAGATCCCGTTACTGCAATCAATAAAAAAATAAAAAATATTTTTCTGTATTCATATTTAACGGGATAAAATTTCTGGGCGAACAGAAAAAGCAGAGAAGCGTTAACCATATAACTGGCAAGCGTCGCGTAAGCCGCGCCCATCATTCCCCACTTTGGTATCGCCCAAAGATTGAACGCTATATTTACAGCCGCGCCGGTTATTGTAACGACCGGAAAATATTTTGTTTTTTCCTGAATAAAAATTCCCGCCGTAAAATTTATATACATTCCATGGAACAAATAACTCAGCAAAATAATCGGAACAATCGGCAATCCTTCAAGGAACCGTTGAGCGATAAGAGTCTTGCCCGGCATGAATTCAAACGAGGCGATATCGTTAACGAACAAAGAAATTCCCACCACTAGAACGGATCCTATAATCATGAAGAGAGTGAGAACGCGCGCAAAAATTTCCTTTGCGTTTTTCTCCTTTGCGTTGTTCAGAAAAAACGGCTGCCAGGCGTATTGGAACATGCCCACATAAAGCATCATCGAAATTCCGAGTTTATAGTTTGTAGTGTAAACCCCAACCGTAGCGTCGTTTGTTAAATACGTTAATATCGGTCTGTCAATTACTTGAACGACAACGGAAGCGAGAGCCGCGGGAAGATAAGGGAGCGCAAAATTCAGCATACGCTTGAGCTTTACCGTGTCAATCCTAAAATGAAGGTATTTCATTATCTCCGGCAGCAGCAGCAGAAACGCAATTACGGAAGCCAGAAGATTGCTTATAAAAATTGCGTCAATATCAAAACGGTAACCCCAAACAAAAACAATGTTCGCAATCAGATTTACGGAAATGTTCGTGATTTTTATCGCCGCAAATTTCCCCGCCTTGCGCTGCAATCTTAAATGCGCAAAAGGAATAAGAGAAAGCGTATCAAAGAACAAAATGAAAACCATGTAGTAGAGAAGACGCCAGTAATGCTCCGGCACTTTCATCGCCGCGGCTAAATCGGTTCTGAAATAAAGAAGAATTACCGAAAACAAAAGAGAAGTAAACGCGATAAAAATATACGGCGTTGAAAAAATATCCCGTTCGTCCTCTTTTTTTGCCACCGAAAAATACTTCAGAAAAGCGGCGTCCATTCCGTAGATGTAAAAGATATTCAGAAACGCGATATACGCGTAAATATTCCCGTAAACGCCCATCTGATCGCGCGTGAAAAACTGAGTGAGAAACGGAATTAAAATAAACCCGAATAGTCTTCCGATAACCGTGCTTACGCCGTAAATAGCGGTGTCCTTCGAAAGTTCTTTTAGTTTGTCTATCATCGGTTCGGGTTATTTGGTTTACGGAAATTTTTCAAATTGAAATTACATAAATCTTAGAGCGAAAAAAAATTTTAAATTAGTCATTAATTGAGTAGATTAAAACGAAACGGCGCTCAACGAACCTTTGCGGCTTAGCGACTTTGCGAGATTAAGCTCCTAAGTTTTCGCATATTTTTTTACTAAGTAGTTAGTATCTTTCAAATTCGATTTTCAAATTAAATATCAAAAACAAAAAAAGAATAAAAATGAAAAGATTAACTCTCGTTTTCCACTTGCTATTATTGACATTCATAAACACAACCGCGCAAAACCAAGTAACGGTAATGACTTACAATCTTTTAAATTATCCGGATTTAAACGTGAGCCGCGACGACGATTTCAAAAAGGTTATCGACGCGGCAAACCCCGATTTACTTGTGGCGCAGGAAATGAAATACGATTGGGCGGTAAACACTTTTCTCCGCAACGTTTTAAATGACGCTTATGCGGCGGGGGATTTTATTGACGGCGCTGATACAGATAATATGCTATATTATAAAAAGGATCTATTTACGTTTGTAAGCAACATCCCGATTCATACTGCTTTGAGAGACATTAACCAATTCACCGTCGTCCATAAAATAACGCAAGACACACTGTTGATTTATTCCGTTCACTTAAAGGCAAGCTCCGGCAGCGCTAACGAACAGAAACGGCTCGCGGAAGTAAACCAACTTCGAAACGTTACCGACGCTTTGCCGGAAGATTCGCGCTACATCGTCGCAGGCGATTTCAATTTTTATTCCTACGAAGAACCGGCGTTCCAGCGTCTGCTCGATCAATCGGCAAACGGTTATACGCTCGACCCGATTAACAGAATTGGAGTTTGGCATAATAATTCAAGTTACGCGGATATTCATACTCAATCCACAAGAACAGATTCGCGCCCCGACGGCGGCTCAACCGGCGGACTCGACGACCGTTTCGATTTCATTCTTATTTCCGAAGGAATAAAGCAAGCGGGCGGAATTGATTACGTTGACGGATCGTATAAAAGCTACGGAAACGACGGAAATCATTTCAACAAATCTATTAACGACGGAAACAATTCAGCCGTTGGACAAGAGATTGCCGACGCGCTTCACGACGCGTCCGACCATCTTCCCGTTATCGCCGTTCTCGATTTCGGTCCGGCGGTTTCCGTTTCCGACGAGAATCTCATCGCGACTTACGAGTTGAAACAGAATTATCCAAATCCGTTCGGGAAAGGAAGCGGAGGGAATTCAATAACGACAATTGAATATTCAATTCCAAACGTCGTTGCGAACAAAGCGGATCAATCTACCCAAACCGGAGAGATTGCTTCGCCCCGACAAGTCGGCGCTCGCAATGACGGCGGTTTTGTTCAACTAAAAATTTACGACGTTTTAGGAAGAGAAGTCGCGACGCTTGAAAACGAGAACAAACGTTCCGGCGTTTACCAAGTTGCGTTCGACGCCGCCGGTTTGCCTTCGGGAATTTATATTTATACTCTCCGAAGCGGAAACGTTT
>JAADIR010000303.1 GCA_013151245.1 Chlorobiota bacterium | reverse complement strand
GGCGAACGGTGAACTTCTTCCACGCCGAGCGAAATTGTGCTGAGGTTGTTTTCGATTATCGCTTTGTCAAAATAATCGGCGGTTACTGTAACTTCGTCCATCTTAATTGACGTGGGAGAAAGTTGAATTTCAACAAACAGTTCGTTCTTGGTTTTAATTACAATGTCCGTTCTCACAACAGTCTCGTATCCGATTAAAGAAAAACGCGCGGAATATGAGCCGACCGGAAGTTTGATTTTGAATTTTCCATCGGCGTCTGTTGCAGCTCCGGCGTTTTCCAATTCATTGATTAAAACATTTGCCCCGGCGAGCGGTTCTTTTGTATTCGCGTCGGTAACGCGTCCCGATAAATATCCCGATTGCGCGAAATTTATAGTTGTGAAAACAAAAAGAGAAAGGCAAATCAAGAATCTCATCGTAACTCCTTTAGAAAAATTGCAAAAAAATCTTCCGCAATCTAAATTAAAAATCCGGCGAAAAAAGTCAATTTTGACGAACGGCTTAAAATTTGTGACGAATCGTCCTTTTTGACGAATGATTGCGCTAAAAAGTTTTGGAAACAATCGATTTAGCGGATTTGCATCGTCAAAAATCTAAAATCGTCGATCGACGAATTCATAAATCAAACGGAAAGATTTAACGCCGATGCGGCGGCGCTATTTGTAACCGCGGGTTTACGTTCCGTATGGAACGCTTCGCGCGCGACGCGAATATGCGGGAAAAAAACATTCAAAATCTGCGACGTATCGTTTCGTTCGGCAAGGCGGGAAGTTTCTTGCCTCATACGCCGCGCAGACATAAAGTCTGCGGTTACATTTTTCTTTTTGAATGAGTGAATGAATGAAATTGAGCTCTGATTTTCGTCCTTGCAACATTCAACCATTCAGCCATTCATTCATTCTCTTTCTTTTTGGAACGACTAAATGAGTAAAAAGAATTTCTTTACAAGCCGCAAAAAAATAGTTATTTTTGCATATATAAATATACCACTGCAAGGCGCGGTGGTATTTTTTTTTACGAAATTAAAAAGGAGACCCGTTGTGGGAAAGATCGTCTATTTAAGCAAAGAAAGACTGCACGAATTGGAAAAAGAATTAAAAGAATTAAAAACCAACGGCAGAAAACACATGGCGGAGCGAATTGCCGAAGCGCGCGCTCACGGCGACCTTTCGGAAAACGCCGAATACGACGCGGCTAAAGACGAACAGGGTCTGATGGAACTGAAAATAAGCAAACTCGAAGAAATGCTTTCCGGCGCCAGAATTGTGGACGTCAACGATTTCCCGAAGGATACGGTTCACATACTTTCGGAAATTACCGTTAAAAATTTGAAGATAAATAAAACATACGACTACACGCTCGTTTCTCCCGAGGAAGCAAACTTGCAGCATGGAAAAATTTCTATAACCTCTCCGGTTGGAAAGGCTTTTATGGGGAAGAAAGAAGGAGAGATTGTGGAGGCGAAAGTTCCCGCCGGTTTAATAAAGTTTAAGATTGTGAGCATAAATAAGTAGTGAGAATCTTTTCGTTCAATACTTTATTCCGCGGCGTCTAAAAAATGAAAACAACCGAACAAAAAATAATTAGATTTGTCAAGAGCGCCGCGTTGCTTGAGGAGGGGGAAAACGTTCTTATCGCTCTCAGCGGCGGACCCGATTCGGTTTTCGCATTGTCGTTTTTTGTCAAGTTCCGGCGGCGATTTAAAATAAATGTTTTTGCCGCGCACGTTAATCACAATTTGCGCGGAAAAGACTCTGACGACGACGAACTTTTTGTCAAAAATCTTTGCGGAAAAATGAACATTCCTCTTTCCGTCACGGGCGTTGACGTGAAAAAATTTAAAGCGGAAGAAAAGTTCTCTACGGAAGAAGCCGCGCGAATTCTTCGTTACGAAGCGCTTCACAAATCGGCGGAAAATTTCGGATGCTCTAAAATAATCACGGCGCATACGAGCGGAGATAATACCGAAACCGTTCTGCTCAATTTTACGAAAGGGACGGGGCTTTCCGGCGCGGCGGGCATACCCGTTAAAAGAGGAAAAATTATTCGTCCGCTCCTTTCGGTGGAAAAATCGGAAATACTTTCCTACTTGAAAGAAAATGAAATTCCTTTCCGCGTTGACAAAACAAACGAAGAAAACGATTATCAGCGGAACTACATCAGAAATGAAATAATTCCACGTTTGAAAAAAATCAATCCGTCGCTGAACGAAACTTTTTTCAAATCGTCGAATGTTTTTAGGAACGCAAAAAATATTGTCGATTCCGTTATCGAAAAAAATTACGAAAAATACGCCGCCGTAAAAAAGGGGGAACTGAAAATATCAACCGCGCTGGCGGAAAAAGAAGGGAAAGAAATTTTTCTTGAAACGGTAAAGTTTGCCGTCGAACGCAACTTCGGAATTGCGCTTCAATACGCCGCCCTTATTAATTTGTTCGAATTGATTTCGAATCAAACGGGTAAAAGCGTTAAAATTGAAAAATCGGTAGTCGCCGTAAAAGAGCGAAGCGGATTGGTTCTTTTCAAAAATAAAAAGAAAAAACCTTTCGCTCAGATAGAACTAAGCTTGGGCGATTCGGTTAAAGTAAACGGCTTTGAAATCAAAATTTCAAAGGCGGAAAAGTTCGGCGGAAAATTTAAACCGAAGAAAAACGGAGAAATTATATCGGCGGATAAAATAAAAGGGAAATTTATTCTTCGCCGATGGAAAAAAGGAGATTCGTTCCGCCCTTTGGGAATGCGGGGAACTAAAAACGTCTCCGACTTTTTAACCGAACGGAAAATCGATTCGGCAAAACGGAAAGAAATTCTTGTATTAACCAACGATAATAAAATTGTTTGGATTGTCGGGCTTCGCATTGACGACAGATTCAAAATCACGGAGAAAACAAAAAAGGCAATTAAGTTATGGACGAACTAAAAAGCGGAAGCCACGCGGAAGATTACATTCTTGTGGGAAACGAAAAATTTATCCCCTTGCTTTCCGACGAGAAAATACAAGCGCGCGTAAAAGAATTGGGCGGTCAGTTAACGAAGGAATATAAAGGGAAACTCCCGATTTTTATCGGAGTTTTGAACGGTTCGTTTATTTTTCTTTCCGATTTGGTCAAAAATATAAATCTCAAGTTGGAAATAGATTTTTTCAAACTTTCCAGCTACGGCGAATCGAAAATTTCGTCGGGCAAAGTAAAAATGCTCAAAGAACTGAACGCCGACATCAACGACCGCCACGTAATTATAGTCGAAGATATCGTCGATACCGGACTTTCGATAAAATACATCGAAGAGCTGATGGAAAGCTTTAAGCCCGCGAGTTTGAAGGTTGCAACGCTTCTTTTCAAAAAGGAGGCTTTGAAATATGACGTCAAAATTGATTATATTGGATTCGAAATACCTAATAAATTTGTTATCGGTTACGGATTGGATTACGCTCAGCGCTACCGTAACTTGCGTTCTATTTATGTCCTAAATGAAGAATAAGGAGAATACTTTTTAATGTTTAACGAAGATAACCGTCAATTTATGGCGGATAATAAAGATAAAAAGACGCCGAATCCTTTCGGTAAAAAGAACGCTAATTTTAAAGGCGGATCGGGAAAACCGGACGGCGATTTTGATTGGTCGAAAGTGATGAAAACAGTTTTCAGTTGGGGGCTTGTGATTGTAGCGGCGGTTATTGTAATGCAATTTATGCAGACCTCCGAACCGACTACGGTTGAATTAACCTACGACTATTATGAAAAGTTTCTTGACGAAGGGAAAATTAAAGAAGCGAAAATCGTAAAAACCGACGTTAACGATTATACTTTTATCGGCACGCTGAAAGAACCGCAGAAAGTTTCCCTTAACAACAGATTTATCGACGTTAAAACTTTCTCGACCACCATTTTTGAATCTTTCCTTGCCGAACAGGAAAAAACTTGGAAAGAAAAAAATATTAAATATACTTTCGAAAAAGATTCGAACGAATGGATGACGGTTCTTGTCGGGTTCCTTCCGTGGATATTGATTCTTGGCGTTTGGCTTCTTTTTATGAGAAGAATGCAGGGCGCCGCGGGCGGACAGAAAGGAATTTTCAATTTCGGAAAGAGCCGCGCAAAGTTGATTACCGAATCGTCAATCAAAGTCACTTTCAAAGACGTTGCCGGCGCCGACGAAGCGAAGCAGGAATTAGAAGAAACGATTGAATTTTTGCAGGAGCCTAAAAAGTTCCAGCGCTTGGGCGGAAAAATTCCGCGCGGAGTTCTTTTGCTGGGACCTCCCGGAACCGGCAAAACCCTTCTGGCGCGCGCGGTTGCGGGCGAAGCGGGCGTTCCGTTTTATTCGATTAGCGGCGCGGACTTTGTCGAAATGTTCGTAGGCGTTGGCGCAAGCCGCGTTAGAGACCTTTTCGATCAAGGGAAGAAAAACGCCCCGTGTATTATTTTTATTGACGAAATAGACGCCGTCGGTCGTCATCGCGGAGCGGGATTGGGAGGCGGTCACGACGAACGCGAACAGACGCTTAACGCCCTTCTCGTTGAAATGGACGGCTTCGAACAAAATAACGGCGTTATTATAATTGCCGCAACTAACCGTCCCGACGTCCTCGACCCGGCGCTTCTGAGACCCGGACGTTTCGACAGGCAAGTGGTCGTCGATCGCCCCGACGTAAACGGGCGCGAAGGAATTTTTAAAGTTCACACTCGAAAAATTCCTTTGGGCAAAGACGTCAACCTTAAAGTTTTGGCGAAAGGAACTCCCGGACTCGCCGGCGCGGAGATTGCAAATTTGGTAAACGAAGCCGCTCTTCTCGCCGCGCGTAAAGATAAAAAGAACGTTTCGATGGATGATTTTGAAGAAGCAAAAGACAAAGTGATGATGGGCATGGAACGGAAGAGCATGATTATTTCCGAAGAAGAAAAGAAGATGACAGCCTATCACGAAATGGGGCACGTTCTTACGGCTATGCTTATGCCCGAATCGGATCCGGTGCACAAAGTTACAATCATTCCGCGCGGACGCGCTTTAGGAGTTACGCATTATTTGCCCATTGACGAAAAGCATACTTATTCAAAAGAGTATATCGATTCTAAAATTGTAACGCTTCTCGGCGGACGCGCGGCTGAGATGATTATCTTTAACCAATATACGACCGGCGCCGGAAACGACATCGAACGCGCGACGGCGCTTGCGCGTAAAATGGTTTGCGAATGGGGAATGAGCGAAAAGCTCGGACCGTTGGCTTATGGAAAAAATGAAGAGGAGATTTTCCTCGGACGCGAAATAACAAAGCATTATGAACACAGCGACGAAACCTCGCGTTTAATCGATCAGGAAATCAAGAAAATCGTTACCGACGCGATGGATAAAGCGGTTAAGCTGCTTAACGACAACGTTGATTTGCTGCACAGCCTATCGAAAGAACTTTTGGAAAGAGAAATCTTAGACGCGCATGAAATTGATATGGTTATGAAAGGAGAAGAACTTCCTCCGATGAAACGAAGCGAAAACGGACATGATTTTACGGGCGACAAAGAAAATAAAACCGCCGAAAACGACGTTCCCGAACATGTGAAGAAAATGCTCGATGAAAAAATAAAACGTTCCGGCGAAGATAAACCGGAAACCGAAGCGAAGGATTCGGAGAGTTCCCGACAGTCTGAAGAAGAAAAGGAAAACCCCGAAAAAAATGACTCAAATTGACAAAGGAAGTATTGACTATAAAGCCGAGGTGATGCGCAAAAGCATTCACCTCGTTTCCCTTTCGATGCCGATTATTTATAATTTTATTTCCACTGAAACAGCTATTCTTATTTTATTGCCTATTACGATTTTTTCAGTCGTCGTTGATTTCGGCAGATTTTTTATCCCGCCCGTCAAAGATATTATCGAGAAATATTTCGGGTTTATGATGCGGGAACATGAAAAGGACGCTTCGAAGAAAAATCTTTCCGGCGCCACTTGGGTCTTTATTTCCGCTTTGGTCTCGATACTTCTTCTTCCCAAACCGTTTTTCATACTCGGGTTTTTCGTTTTAATTCTTGCCGATATTGCCGCGGCTCTTTTTGGGAGAAGGTTCGGCAAACACAAATTTCTCGCAAAAAGCTTGGAGGGAACGACTGCGTTTTTTATCGTCGGTTCAATTATTGTTTTTTTTACCCCTAAACTGGGCGGACTTGCGATGGAATATTATCTTGCTTTCATCGCGGTTTTTATCGGCGCGATCGTTGAAAATATTTCTTACGGCTGGGCTGACGATAATTTAACTATTCCGCTTTCAATCGGTCTATCGCTTTGGGGGCTTTATGCCCTATTTCTTCCGCAATTCAATCAGCAGCTATCGTCATATTTGATAAATGTTCTCTTTTCATGAAACGAGGATGCAAAATCTTTTCGTAAGGGAATAATTATAATGCGAGACACATCCGTTAAAAAATAAAAATTATAATGAAATGAAACAACTGTTCAATTAACTTTGTATAAACTGCGCTTCGAAAATAAAAGGGAGTCGATATAATAAATATGGCTACGAAAAAATATTCAAAGATTGTTTTACTTACGCTTTCCGCCGCGCTTCTTTTTTCGGCGTGCAACATGAAAAAAAAGGCTACCGGAATAAGCGATTTAATTTATGTTGTGGCGGATTCTTCAGAATATTACCAATTGGAACCAACGCTGATTCAAGTTTTCGGTAAAATTATTTACACTCCTCAACCGGAGAATCTTTTTAATCTCAAACGGATAAGCGTAAATAATCTTGAGAAATATAAGGATAGAAAAAACATTCTTTTTATCGCTCCGCTAAATTCCGGTTCGCATACGTCGGAATATCTTAATTCCATTCTCGGCGAGAAAGTAAAAAAAATGGTTGCCGATTCTAATAGGTTTGTTGTTATTAAACCCGATTTATGGGCGCGCGAACAAATGGTAATGTATCTCTTTTCTCCGACTATTGAACAACTGAAAAAAAATATTTTAAGCGACGCCGATAATCTCCTTTATCAATTTCAGCACATTTCAGACGAACGCCTTTTTAACAAACTTTATTATCCGCAATATGAAAAGAAAGATATCGAAGCAAAACTGCTGAAAGAATACGGTTGGGTAATTTACGTGCAGCCCGATTTTTGGCTCGCGAAAGACGCGCCGGAAGATAATTTTGTTTGGCTGCGCCGCGCGCCCGGAAGCGACATGGAAAGATGGATTTTCGTTCACTGGATTGACGACGCTTCTCCGTCGTTTTTAGACGCCGATTCGATTGCCGCCGAAAGAAACAGAATTACCGCGAAGTTTTACAGAACTTCCGACGATTCGAGCTGCGTTGAAATTGCCGATCAATATCTCAATTCGTCAGAAGTAAATTTCGAAGGACGCTACGCTATTATGACGCAGGGCTTATTGCGTATGAAAGATAAATCGATGGGCGGTCCGTTTGTAAATTATACTTTTTACGACGAAGCGACAAAACGGGTTTACATGCTCGACGGCTCAATATATGCGCCTAAATATTATAAGAAAAAGCTGATTCAGCAGGTTGACGTTATGTTGCATTCTTTTAAAACAAAAAAAGAATTAAGCAAAAACAGAATAGACGAATTGATGGACGAACTTAAGGATGAGTAACTTATTGTTAAGTTGAACATGAATTATACAAAAGAGTTAAGATAAAAAGCAACTAAAGAGGAAATAGATATTTAGCCCCGATTTACTCGGTCTTAACGTTTAATCCAAAAGGTGAAATTGTAAAATGTCGCTTAATTTTTGCCCCTCTTTTCAATTCTATGTTTGTCTTGGTTTTATAGAGGCAGTGTAATAAAGAGATTAGTTTTTTGAACTTTAAATTTTGGGGCAAATTTTCGCTTGCCCCAATTAAACACAGTAAAAACAAATCATTTATTTTGCTAATATCATTTTTCTTTCAGAACTAAACTCTCCGCTTTGCAACCTATAAATATATAAACCGCTCGGCAAATTGTTTGCATTAAAACGGATTGAATATTTTCCGCTCGTTTGATTTTCATTTAAAAGAATCCCAATTTCTTGCCCAAGAGAGTTATAAACTGTTATATTTACAAATCCGTCTTTCGGGATCTGATAATTGATTGTTGTACTTGGATTAAATGGATTAGGATAATTCTGAAACAATTCAAATTTTTCCGGCAACCCAATTTCAATTTCTACAATATCGGAGTATTCAAAAGAGCCGTTAGTATCAATTTGTTTTAAGCGGTATTGAACTGTTCCGCTTATGCTGAGCGAAGCGTCAATAAAAGAATATTCTTTTGGCGAGTTGCTGTTTCCGCGCCCCTCCACAAAACCAATCGTCTTCCACCTTGTCCCGGCGTAGTCGTTGTTTGACGAAGCCGGATTGATATCAATTGCTCTCGCTATTTCAAATCCAAAATTATTCACTTCCGTAGCGGTTGTCCAGTTTAATACAACGCTTATTTTATTTGTTGCCGAACCTGTCGAAACAGCGGTAAAACTTGTTAACTCTACCGGCAACAGCGCGTCAAACAATTTCGTTACAAAAACGTCATAATAACCACCATTTAAGCTCTCATCATACGCACCGGTTGTTACCGGGTAATTTGCAGATTTTGTAAAACCGGCAATAAAAGTATTTCCGGAATTATCTATGGCTATTCCGACTCCGCTATCATTACCGCTACCCCCAATAAAAGTGGAATAAACCAAATCGCTTCCAGCTGGATTTAACATACTTACAAAAACGTCATTATTACCATTATGGCTCTCATCATACGCCCCGTTTGTGGTTGGGAAATCTGTGGAACCTGTATAACCGGTAACAAAAGCATCCCCAGAATTATCTATGGCTATACAGTTACCAATATCAGAACTACTTCCCCCAATAAAAGTGGAATAAACCAAATCGCTTCCGGAAGGATTTAACATACTTACAAAAACGTCAGAACCACCATTAAAGTTCTTATCATACGCACCGGTTGTTACCGGGTAATCTGTGGAACCTGTATAACCGATAACAAAAGCATTCCCGGAATTGTCCATGGCTATTCCGTATGCGAGATCATCATTGCTACCCCCA
>JAADIR010000083.1 GCA_013151245.1 Chlorobiota bacterium | reverse complement strand
CGTCCAATTCTTTTCTGCCCTGCAACGGATTCGGCTTTTGCTCGCAGATTAAATTTTTCACCTTGTTTTACCATTTGCTTTTTCAGTCAAAAGTAAATTATCCATCCGATTGTTTTCAATGAATTGTTAAAAGTATTGTTCAATTTACGATATTTTTATCAATAATTGCAGCGTTCAAATTGTGCATAAAAATTCCGTTTAAAACACTTTTTAATTTTATCTCCAAAAAAGTGTACTGTTTAAGGTAATTTATCTCCCAAAAAGTGTAATTAATTCATTACAAATAAAATTTTATACGGTTTTGTGGAATAGAATGGTAATTTTACAACCGGAGAAAATTCTTACGTTTTTTGTTTCTTTTTCTTCGCGGCGGGGAAAAGGATGTTATTCAAAATCAATCTGTAACCTGGGGAATTTTTGTGAAGCTTCAAATCTGTGGGCGGGTCGCCTACGGCGTGGCGGTAATCTTCGGGATCGTGACCGCCGTAAAAAGTAAAAAATCCTCGTCCGTAATTTCCGTGAATGTATTTCACTTGGTCTGTTCCTTCGCGCTGCGCAAGAATGTAAACCGATTTTTTAATCAGCGGTTTTCTGAACATTGTGGTTTGTCCCATAAAACCGTGAATGACGTTTACGTGGTCTTGAATCAACATCGTAGGAACGGGATCGTATTTTGCAGAGAAATCGAAAAGAGTGAAATAATCGTTTTCTTCTTTTCCTATTTCGTTCGGCTGGATATCGATATTGCTGTATTCATAAACCAACGGATTCATCTCGAGTTTAAAATTTTCGAAAGCGAGGGTTTGAGAAAAATCGAGTTTCGACTGCGCGTTCGGGTCCGGCGGATCGCCGTCGTACATTACGTCGCAGATATCGGTGTTTTGCGCGGCGAGCGCGATGTCGTAAGAATCGGTAGCCGAACACATCGCAAAGAGGAATCCGCCTTTGCCTATATATTCTTTAATCGTTTTCACTACCGCAAGCTCCATCTTCGAAACTTTTTGGAAGCCGAGTTTTTTCGCTTCGTTTTCGTAAAGCAGCTGCTGCTGAACATACCACTGCGCGCCGCGGAAACTGGCGTAAAACTTTCCGTATTGTCCCGTAAAATCTTCGTGATGCAGGTGAAGCCAATCGTATTTCGACAAATCCCCTTTTAAGATTTCTTCCACCCAAATTTTATCGTAAGGAACTTCCGCATATTCGAGAACCATAGTAACGGCGTCGTCCCACGGTTGAAATCCCGGGGGAACGTAAACCGCTATTTCAGGCGCAGTTTCCAAACGAACCACGTCCATATTCTGATCTTCCCGCTGAACGAATTCATAAATCTTAACGGCTTCGGAAAAACTTATTTTTTGAAATGAAACGCCTTTCACTCTGCATTTTAATGCAAGGTCGTCGGAATAATCAAGCATAAACGAACCGCCTTTATAATTGAGAAGCCAATCTGCGGTCGCGCCGTCGGAAAGGGCGTTATAAACTATTCCGTAAGCTTTCAGATGGTCGGTTTGATTCAAATCCATGTTGATGAAAATCTTCGGCTGTGAGAAGATAACGCTCGAAATAATTAGAACTAAAGAAAGGATCTTTTTCATTTTTAATTTTCCGGTAAAATTTGGGAATGGCTGATTGAATGGGCGAATGAATTTTAAAATGCAATCATTCACCCATTCACTCATTTAATCACGCTGATTTCTTTCCCGATTCGATGTAGATCGGCTCTTCGCCGTTCAATACCGCCGCTTTTGTGATCAAACATTTATCAACGTCTTTTTTCGATGGAATTTCATACATTACATTCAGCAGAATTGTTTCAACAATAGAACGCAAGGCTCTGGCGCCGGTTTTCCGTTCGATAGCTTGTGTGACAACCGCTTCTAATGCGTCTTTTTCAAATTCCAGCTCAACGCCTTCCATCATAAAAAGTTTTTTATATTGTTTGACGATTGCATTTCTCGGTTCGAGGAGAATGCTAATTAACGCTTTATCATCCAGCGAATGGAGCGGCGCAATCATCGGGAGTCTTCCGATAAGCTCGGGAATCAACCCGAATTTCAGCAAATCTTCCGGCAAAACGCGCTGAAGAAGCTCGTCTTGAGTGAAAGCGTGTTTAACGTCTTCGCCCGCTCCGAAACCGATTGTGTTCTGATTTAGCCGAGATGCAATGATCGGCTCCAAACCGTCAAACGCCCCGCCGACAATAAAGAGAATATTTTTTGTATTAAGATTAATCAGACTTTGTTCCGGATGTTTTCTTCCGCCGCGCGGAGGAACGCCGGCTACCGTTCCTTCCAAAATTTTCAAAAGCGCCTGCTGAACTCCTTCGCCCGAAACGTCGCGCGTAATTGAAGCGCTTTCGCTTTTGCGTGCGATTTTGTCGATTTCATCGATATAAATAATTCCCTTTTGCGCTTTTTCCAAATTGTAATCAGCCGCTTGAAGGAGCCTGACTAAAACGGTTTCAACGTCGTCGCCAACATATCCGGCTTCGGTAAGCGTCGTTGCGTCGGCTATCGCAAACGGAACTTCAAGAATCTTTGCAAGAGTTTGAGCGATAAGCGTTTTGCCAACGCCGGTAGGACCAATCAACATTATATTGCTTTTTTCAATTTCAACTTCGTCCAATTCGATAAAAGTAGTTTTCGAATTTATTCTTTTATAGTGATTGTAAACCGCAACCGAAAGAACTTTTTTGGCGTAGTCCTGTCCTATAACATGTTCGTCCAAACGTTTTTTTATTACGTCCGGCGTAACCAGTTCTTTATTTTTCCTTTTAGTATCATAGGCGGCGAGGTTATTTTTTAAAATATCAACGCTTGTTCTTATGCAGATATCGCAAATATATACATCGGGACCGGCAACCATGCTCGAGACTTCGTCGCCCGAGCGCCCGCAGAACGAACATTGAACAGTTCCGTATTCTTTATCGTCTTTCATAAATTTTTACCTGTTAAACTGATTATCTCATTAATATTTTCTCTCGAACTGTTAAGATAAATTGAGTTCGGGTATTTTTCAAGCAAATTTTCAAATATTTTCTGCGCTTTGTCAAGTTCTTTTAATCCGCGGAAGTAAATTTCGCCAATCATGTAAAGAGCTTTATCAGAATAGAGAGCCGATTCTTCCCTTTTTGTCAAGCCGTCCAGCAGATCGACGGCTTTAATATAATTTTCACGAGCGATTAAAATTTCGGCTAAATCGAAATCAACCATATCGCGCAGAATAAAGTTCTTCGTATTATCGGCAATTTCCGCAAGAATTACAGACGCTTCGTTAATTTTAAATTGTTTCATCAGCAATCTTGCGCTCGCGTATTTTACCGCTTCGGAAGAATCGCTTTTCAAAGCGGTAATCAGCAGCGAAAGCTCAATTGCGTCATTAGCGGAATTATCGCCCGGATTCGAAGCCACAACCGACAGCATCGACGAAGCGCCGTCAAACTCGCCGCGCATAAATGCAATTTCCGCTTTCCGCAGCAATGTTTTATTTCTGATTTCCTGCGGAACTTTTTTCTTCTTTTCAATTTTGTTAAGGTAAGAAAGCGCTTTCTGTAAATTGTTTTCTCTTACCGCCGATTCCGCCAGTTCGTAAAGCGCGAGAATATCGAACTTTGTACCCGGATACTTTTTCGGGATCAAAGCAAAATAATTCTCAGCCGATTTTGCGTCGAGATATCTGTCCTTCAGCGTAACGCCCAATAAATACGCGGCTTCTGAAGCGATGTACGGAGGAGAGCCGCCCAAAGTCAATTCTTTCAACTGTTTGATTATTCCATCGTATTTGTATGAGCCGGCTGTGTCGGGCAAAGCGAGAGGTTTCCAATTATCGTTTTTTCCGGATGCGGAGTTCAAATAATTCAAAGAGCTTTTTGCGTAATTGAATTTTGCATATATAAAATTCGGGTAGTCGGGATAATTATCAAGCAGAAATTTGTAGCTGCGGGCGGCTGTTTGAAAATCGCCGCTGTTGTATGCGCTTTGCGCAAAATGAAAAATTTTAGTCCCGTTCCCGCCCGTTCGTTTGTCAATTCCAACGACAATCGAAAACGCTTTGTCGTAATCTTTATTGAACGAATAAAGATAAGCAAGCAACTCTTCAACCGCGTCGTTCGGATGTTCGTCCAGAAAATCTTTAACCGCTCCTATTGTTTCTTCCGTGGCGTCGCTTCGCCCCAAGAATTGACCGATTCGATTTTTTACCATATTCAATTGAACCGGGTCGGCGACAAGAATCGAACAGTACTCATTCGCGGCTTCCCTGTATTTCATCAGATATGAAAGAAGCTGCGCAATCTCAAAGGCAAAAGTATTCGGATTTTTAGCGAATTTTTCTCCTTCGCGAAGTATTTCAATTCCTTCGTCAAAAGCGCGCGCCTGCAGCGCCTGATTGGCGAATATTCTGTATGTTATTTCATTTTTCGGGTTAAGCGATATCCCTTTGCGCCAAATTTCCATCGCCTTTTCTTTTTCGCCGATCGTAAAATATGTTACTCCCAACAATCCGTACGCCGTCAAATCATTCGGCGTTTTGGCTATGCGGTCGGAAAGTAATTTTATCGAAGAATCGTAATCTTTCAATTTAACGTAAACGTTATTCAGCTCCGAAACGATTGAATTGTTCCACGGCTGTTTTTTCAAAGCTTCTTCGTAAAACTCTTTCGCTTTTTCAAAATTGCCCGCTTGATTATATCGGGCGGCGGTTTTCTTAAGAGCGGTAATTTCGTTCTGCGCGTATAACGACGAAAAAAAAGCGCTCAAAATAAAAATCGATATGAATAATTTATTCTTCAAATTTGAATCAAGTATTTTTTTTCGAAAATGTTTCCGGGATTCAAAATTAAAAACGGGTCAAACTGTTTTTTTAATTCCGCCATTTGCCTGATTGCTTTTTCCCCGCACATTTTCAGAAAATAATCTCTTTTGAGTTTTCCTATACCGTGCTCGGCTGAAATTGTTCCGCCCATTTTTACCGCAAGGTCGCACAGTTTTGCGTAAATTTCTTTCGCCGCCGAGAATTCCTTTTCATTTTCGGGGAGCATGTTGAAATGGAAGTGAGAATTCCCGATATGTCCGTAAACGATAAATTTAATTCCCGATTCCACGATAATTTTCTTTGATTCGTAAAAATACTTTCTCATTTTTCCATCGGGAACGGCAGCGTCGGTTCCAACTTTCCGAAGACCTTTGGAAGCGACGTATTCGTTCACTTTTACGGAAACCGCGTGACGGAAATTTTTGAATTTTTCGCGCTCCTTCAAACTCATGGCAATCCATGAATTTTCCGCGTCCCCGTTATTCAGTTCAATCGCCTCGAACCACTTTTCAGTTATATTTTCCCTTTCGGAAAGCTTCACGTCTTGCTCGAACCAAACCGCCGCTTCGGCTTCGGGCGGAATGTTCGGAAAATCTTCGGACAAAAATTTCAACGAACCGGAATCGAAAAACTCCAGCGCCAGCGCGTCGATTTCAGACGCTGTTTTTTTTTCTCTCGATAAATACGATTGCTCGCGCGCTTCTTCCACAAACGAAAAAGCGTCCCGTTCGTTTTGGAAAAAGACGACTCCGGAAACAATCTCTTCGGGAAAATCGATCACGCGCAAAACGATTTCAGTTATTACGCCGAGCGTTCCTTCCGAACCGATGAATAGGTCGATCGCGTCCATATTTTTTTTTACAAAATAACCCGCGGCGTTTTTTACCGGCGGCATTTGATAATCGGGCAAAACGATTTCTAAATTTCCGCCGCTTAATATCGGAATCGTAATTTTCCCGTTATCCGCAAAAATTTTACCTCTTTCTATAAAAATCTTTCGTCCGCTCGAAAGGATTATTTTCAGCGAATCAACAAACGCGCGCGTCGCGCCGTATTTGAACGTCTTTGCCCCCGAAGCGTTTGTAGCCGCCGTTCCGCCGATTGTGCAGTTCCGCTCCGTCGGGTCGGGCGGATAAAAGAGTTTCCGTTCCGCCAGCGCTTCGTGCAAATCCGCAAGCGTCACGCCGGGCTGAAGCCAAACTTTTTTCCGTTCCGCGTCAATTTTTAAAATCTTGTTCAATTTTTCCATCGAAAGGATAATTCCGTTTTGAGGAATCGCCGATCCGGTAAGACTCGTCCGCGCGGCGGAAATAGTAACCGGCGTTTTTTTTGCGCGCGACATTTCCAACAGCTTAAAAATATCATCTTCCGATTCGGGAAAGTAAACCGCTTCGGCCGCGCCCTTAAAATTTGCCGCGTCCGTCAGATAAGAAGCGAATTCGTCTTTGTTGTTTTTAATAATCATTCGGGAATTTTCAAAACGGCTTAGCCGATTGCGCGGTCGTGTTTTTTCATTATTTCAGCCCACATTTCGTAATCGAGCCGTTCCGATTCTTCGATAAGCATTATCGGAATATCGTCTTCAATTCTGTATCGGCGTCTAGTTTCCTTATCCGTTGAAACGAGGAAATCGCCGTCGAGTACCAAATCGGCTTTTGTTTCCGGACAGCATAATATATCGAGCAGTTCTTGTTTTATCATCTTAAACTCAAATTTTTTATTTTTAAATATAATTCAAAACGTTGAGATGCGGAAACGAAAGTTTTTTACAAATTTTCTTAGTTTTGAAACGTGGATATTTAGATTCAGAGAAATATGGAATTATTGTGGCGTAGCGGGCAAACCGCCGCTTAAGCGCGCCGTGTGAGAGGGAAGAAGGGAAAGGGAAGAGGAAACGAAAAACGTTGAAACGGAAGACGGGAAACGCAGAGACGAAAGACGTAGAAACGGAAGACGTGAAACGAAAAACGAAAAGAAAGTCATTCCGACCGGAGCGAAGCGGAGGAATCTACATGTTTGCATTGTAACACAGATTGCTTTGCAATCTGTGATTTGTAGAAAAAACAGATAGCTTTTTAACGTCTTACACATTATTAGCCGTGCAGATTGCCCGTCCCGATAAAGCGGGGGCAAGCAATCTGCGCTACAAAAACCCCGTAGGGGTGACATTTTTTGCCAATGATGGCGACGAATAATTTCACCCTTACGGGGTTTTTAACATTCTGTTTTATCTTTTTCCACAATAATATCACCCCTTCGGAGTTAAAAAAATTGTTCATTATTAATTGTCCATTAATATCGTATATTCGTCATTCTGAGGAATCCCGATTCATCGGGGCGACGAAGGAATCTACATGTTTGCTCGCAATATCAACAAATCGCTTCACTCCGTTCGCGATGACGGACAAATTCTCTGCGCGCTTCGCCGAGATAAATTCTCAATTGATTTTCTATTATATTTGGAAATAAAATTTTACCGCGCAATGGACTCAATATTTTTCAACATATTCGTGAACCTTCCGTCTTTGAAAACCGAAAGACTTCTTTTGCGTAAACTTGTTTACGAAGATACCGACGATATTTATGAATACGCCAAAATCCCGCAAACTTCCGAGTATGTTTTATGGTATCCTCACGGATCAAAATACGAATCGTTGGAATATTTGAATCTTGTTTACGAAAAGTACAATCACGGCGAGCCTTCTCCTTGGGGAATCGTACTGAATGAAACGGGAAAATTGATCGGCTCAATAGGGTACGTAAAAATCGACGAAAAAGAATTGACCGGCGAAATCGGCTACGTTATCTCGCCGCATTTCTGGAATAAAGGATTCGCTACCGAAGCGGTTAAAAAAGCGGTCGAATTCGGTTTTGACGAAATGAAACTAAACAAAATCGTCGCGCATACTATTACTCAAAACCGCGCGTCGGGAAGAGTTTTATTACGAGCCGGATTCACATTCGACGGAACAAAACACGGCTACATGGAAATTAAAAACAAACCTGTTGATATTGATTTTTATTCAATCTCCGAAACCGAATTTAAAAAGAGCAGAGACAATCTTAAAAAATCTTAAATTATCGGCGTCTTATTCTATGTTTCGCACTGCAGATAATTTTCGCAGATTTTTCTCATCGCGCCGTTGGCGGAATTGAACGCCCAAATAATCGAGCCGCCTTTTTTGCCCGCGCTTAAATCGCCGATTAAAAACATTCCCGGAATATTCGTTTCGTAACCTTCTTTCAAAACGGGAATCGGTCCGTCAAATTCAATTCCGATTGTTTTAAGAAAGTTTTCCGGCGTCGTTCCGCCCAAAGCGTAAATAATATAATCAAACTCTATCGCTCCGAGTTTATCTTCCTTAAAATTTGCAGCCGGTTTTCCGTTTTCGCCAACGGAAAGAGATTCGATATTCGATTCCAACAGAAGTTTTACTTTTCCGTCTTTCGCCAAAGTTTCAATACTTTCTTTATTGATATGATTCATTCTCGTAAATATATTTTTACGATAACTCAAGTAAACTTCATTATTCTCCTTCTCCTCGGAAAGAAATTGGCAATATTCCGAAGCCGAATCGCCTCCGCCGACAACGAGAACTTTTGAATTCTTTATTTCAAAAGAAGTAATGTCAAACAACGTTTTCTCTTTCAATTCGCGCGGAATTTTATATTCGGGCTTATTCGGCTTTCCGAGAATTCCGATTGCAATTGCAATCACCTTTGTTTGATATTCTCCTTTGTCCGTAATAATTGTGAACAGTTGTTCATTTTCGTTGAGATGAATTTTCCAAACGGTTTCATTGTAATTGACTTTTAATTCATTATCTTCAATTGCCCTGTCGAGGAAAGAAATAGTTTCATGTTTCGAAGAATCGGTCAAACACATAACTCCCGTGCATTGTGGAGTAAATCCTTTATAGTTTGCGGTGACAAGTTTATTTTCCGGATAATATTTTTTAATAGTGAACGAATGTTCGTGCGTTTTTTCAATGATTAGAATTTTATCTTTATTCACGCCGAAAGAGCGCGCTTCGGCGCCCATACTTATTCCCGCCGGACCTGCGCCGATAATTATTACTTCGTACACTTTTTTTATTCCTTAATTTTATCTTTAAAAACTTTCTTGAACTTTTCAATCTTCGGAGTGATTACAAAACTGCAATAGGGCTGATTTTTATTGTTTTCGTAATAATCCTGATGATAATTTTCAGCTTCATAAAATTTATCAAACGGTTCGATTGA
>JAADIR010000202.1 GCA_013151245.1 Chlorobiota bacterium | reverse complement strand
TTTGACGACGCTTGCCGCGGCTCAATATAAAATACCTTTTGCTTCAAGAGGAAATAGAATAGAATTAACCGTTGCCAATTCAGCCGGAGAAGATTTGAACGGCGTAACGGTAACGGCGGCGGAAATGAATGGGAAAAGGAAATAGAGCTGGAAATCAATCCGCCGGAAAAATACGAGTTGTATCAAAATTATCCCAATCCGGCAAATCCTGCTACAATAATCGGTTATCAACTACCATTTGCAAGCGACGTAACGTTAAAAATATACGACGTATTGGGAAGAGAAACCGCTACGCTAGTTAAAGGAGTTCAAGAAGCCGGTTATCACAAAGCGGAATGGAACGCTTTGAACTTTTCGAGCGGCATGTATATTTACCGTATAACCGCGCGGGGCGCAAACGGAAAAACGTTTACGGCTAATAAGAAAATGATGATAGTAAAATAATTCGCGTCAATTTGCGGAATTCGCGGCGGAAAGCAGTTTGCCGCCAAATTCTTCTCCCATCCGGTAAAACAGAAAAGAATTGCCTTTCCGAAAAACAAACAAAATTCTTTTTACATTGCATAAGCTGAAGTTTCTATCCTTGCAGTTTCCGGCTGATATTATTTATTGAGTTTGCGCGGAAGAACAAAGCTCACGAAAATTAGTTTATGAGGAGATGATATGAAAAATTTTAAAATGACGGCAATAATGATTTTCCTTTCCGCGGCGCTCTTTTCAAACGTACTGTTTGCGCAGGAAACCACCATTGTTGCGCCTTCGAATGAAGTCGGGGAAAACCTTGATTTATACGCGGTGATGGAAGTCTTCAAAGAGTCGCAAAGCGTCGAAGCGTTTGAAAAAGCTTTGAACGATCCCGATAAAAATTTGAATAACTTGGACCTTAACAAAGACGGCGAAATAGACTACATCCGCGTGGTTGAGCAGGGGGACGACGAAGCGCGGGTTTTTATTCTGCAGGCGGTCGTTGGGGAAGACCTTTATCAAGACGTTGCCACGATTGAAGTGGAAAAGAAGAACGACGAAGAATGGGTTGCGCAGGCAATAGGAGCGGAAGACGTTTACGGACCGAATTACATTGTTGAACCGGCGCCGACAACCACGACGGTCGTTCACGTTAACGCCTGGCCGATTGTTATGTTTGTTTGGGGCGCTCATTACGTACGCTGGCATTCGCCGTATTACTGGCGTTATTATCCGCCTTATTACAGACCGCGCCCGCCTTATCCCGTTCATGTTTATCGCGGACATGTAACCGTGTATCACAGAAACGCGCGCTTTCATCATACGACTGTAAGAAGGACTGCGCGCACGCAGAATATTTACAGAACTCAAAGAGGACCGCATAAATCGAACGTAACGAGAACAAAACCTGTTACGACGCAGAAACAACCGAAAGCCGCGAAAAGCGTAAATACAAAAAATGTAAATAAAGCCGGAACAAAAACGACTAAATCCTCAAACGTAAACAATAACCTTAAAAACACTGCAGGAGGAGTAGGCAAAACTCCGAAAACCGCAAAGCAAGGAAAGAAAACTTCCCAAACAAGTAAAGCGACGAAACCGGTAAACAATAATCCCAAAACGAAAGCTCCTTCAAACTCGCAGAAAAAATCCGCAGTAAAAAAAACGTCCGCTAAGACAAAGAAACCGGCGACGGTAAATTCCGGTAAGAAAACGCAGATGAAAAGCTCGCAGAACAAAACAATGAAGAAAAGCGGTTCGGCAAACAAACCGAAAAGTCAGCGGCGCCCGACAAATAATGCGAGACAAGGAGGAAAAAGAAGGTAATAAAAACGACTAAACTTTTTATTTTTTCCGCCGATAATTAAGCGCAGGGAAAGTTATATTAATTAAGGGATTAGTTTAATGAGCACGGACGCTCAAATAAATAACGTTTTGCAGGACGTCTATCAACGGCAAACGTACACAATCACTCACCTTAGCGCCGATAAGACTTACGACGAGATGACCGAAGATGAAAAAGCGGAAGTCCGCCGTCTCAAAAAGTTAGACGCCGAAGTTAAAGCTCACGAAGAAGCCCACAGACGCGCAGCCGGAGAACTGGTTCGCGGCGGCGTTCGCTTCTCGTATAAAATTGGACCCGACGGAAAACGGTATGCCGTCGGAGGCGAAGTAAAAATAGATTTATCGGAAGACCCGCGCGGACCGAAAGAAACCAAACTGAAAGCGGAAAAAATCAAACGCGCCGCCAACGCTCCCGCAAAACCGTCGCCAAAGGACAAACAAGTCGCCTCTTCAGCCGAAAGAATGCAAGCCGAAGCGGAACGGGAAATAAGGGAAATGAAAATCGAAAAAAATAAAATCAAATCCGGAGTTTACAACGCAAGCGGGGAAGTAGTAACAAGCTCGACAGTAGATTCATCCTTCAATCTAACTTTATAATATTGTTCTAACTCTCTCAAAAAAAAATATATCAGTGTCTTGCAACCTGCATCTTAAAAATCCGCTTCCCGCAATTTATCTTTTCTCCGGCACGTGAACGAGGAAATATTCTTTAGCCGATTCCCCGATTGATTCCGCTTGTTCGGGAGTCATGTGCAGTTCCATTTCGCTGTCGTCAACCGCGCCCGCTTCAATGATTGCAAGGTCGGAATCTTTAGCGTGCTTCGCTAAGTTGTCGCTGAACGCCGTGTCGCCCCCGTAGCAGATCGATTTCCCTTCGTATAAAAACTTGTAGCCGAGCGAAGGAACCGGAACGGCTTTGCCGCTTTCGAAATCGGGCTCTTTGTGATTTACTTTGAACGGTTTTATTTTCATTCCTTCGCGCGAAAAAGATTTTTCATCGGCGATTTTTCGAAGATTAATTTTGAATTTGATATCGCGCGAGTAAACTTGCAAAAGAGCCGCTATGATGCTTTCTATTTCAAGACTTCCTTCAGGATAAAAAATGTCGATCGGTTTTTCTCTTTGCATTACGGTCATGTATGTAAGAAACGACCAGAGTCCGCCGATATGATCGTGATGACCGTGCGTTATGAAGACGTCCGATATTTCCAATATTTCGCTTGGGTTGAGGTTTCTGTTTAAATCGCGGAGGATTCCGTCCCCCGGATCAACGACAAAATAAGTTTTATCGGTTCTCAGTAAAATTCCCGTTGCGATATTCGGTATCGAACAAAATATTTCGATGAAAAGATTTCCCTTTTTCCAAATCAAAGGATATTTCGATTTTTTCTTTTTATTCATTTTCGTCTCTTAATTCATTGCCTAAAATTTAAATTATTATTTGAGCGACTATTCCGCCGACGAGAAAAGCCGCGATCCACGTTCCCGCCCAAACGGTCATTCCTTCTTTCCAGCCGCGTTCTTTCAACATAACCACAAAAGACGCGATGCACGGAACGAAAACCGTAATTGTAATCAGCGCGACCGTAACTTGTTCCGGCGTTAAATTCATATCGAACAATCCGGCGGCTCCGAAATCCCTTCGCACAATTCCCATGATAAAAGCGTTTGCGGCTTCTTTGGGAAGTTTAAGCCAATTGACCGTTACCGGCTCAAGCAGGTTTTGCCACGCGGTAAGAAGACCGCTGATTTTGAAAATTCCCACGGCGAGCGACCCGACCACAAACCAGCTTCCCGCTTCGCGCATAAACCCGTATGAACGGAACCAAGTTTTTTGAAGAACGTTTTTCATGCGGGGAAGAGCCATAGTTGGCAAATCTATCAGCAGCGGAGAACTTTCTCCGGGTATGAGCTTATCGAGAATTGTCGATAACGAAACGAAGAGAATGAACATCGTAGTAATGTAAATCAAAATCGGAACGGCTCCAAGTCCGCTCAACATTGCGGCAATAACGGCAAGCTGCGCCGAGCAGGGAATGGCAAACTGTAGAATCGCCGTTACTATTGTACGCTCGCGGTTTGTGCCGAGAATTCTTGTGGTGATGTTTGCCATCGTAATGCACCCGAAGCCGAGAAGAATAGGAATAATCGCTTTTCCGTTCAACCCGATTCGCGAAAGACTTTTATCGAGCATAGTAGAAAGGCGCGGAAGATATCCGCTGTCTTCCAGCAAAGCCATCACGAAATAAAATCCCATAACCAAAGGAAGGAGTAAGAAAAAGAGATAAGTGATCGACATCGTAACGACGCCGAACTCTCCGAAAACTATTTCAACAAAAGGATTATTAAATTGAAAATGCAAAACGGCGTCGGGCTTCGAAGAAAAAGTTTCGAATTCGCTTTTCAAATCGGGGCGCGCGTTCATTCCTTTGGGGAAAAGAAACGTTTTTTCATCCGTTCGTTCAGCGCCGGGAATTTCAACGGTAACTTCCGCCGCCGCGTAACCGGCTACGAACGATTTTACGTTATACTCGAAAAGTTCTTTCCCTATTTTTATTTCGGTAAAATTTACGACGCGCTGCGAAACAAAATCTCCGATAAAGAAATAGACCGCCGTAAGAATAACGAGCAAAATCGGTATTCCGGTTAAAGGATTGAGCGCGAGTCTTCCGAGCTTATTGGCAAACTCCGCTTTCGGCGTGTTTTCCCGTTCGGTTTGGTCGATAATTTCCGATATTCTGTTTCGCCTTCCGATGTAAATCATTTCTCTGTCGTTAGGCGTTCCGGGTTCAAGCCCGTGCTTTTCCGCCGTTTCGGAGTCGCCTTCAAGAATCAAAACGGCGTCGGTTTTGTCGCCGGTTTTTTTTACGGTTTTTTCAATCAAGGAAAGAACTTCGTCGTCAATTTTTCCTTCGCGCGCGTTTTCGATCGCGTAATCGAGTTTGTCGAATCCTTCTTTGGTAACGGCGGAAGTCGTTATCACTTCAATTCCCAGCAGTTCGGAGAGCTTTTCCACGTCGAGGAAAATATTTCTTCTTTTTATTTCGTCCCAAAAATTTACGATGAGCGTTACCTTTTTTCCCATTTCAATAAGTTGAAGCGTAAGGAAAAGATCGCGCTCGAGTTTGAAGCCGTTTACAATGTTGAGAATTATGTCGCCGTTGACGATTACTTTTTTCGCTACGCGTTCTTCCTCGTTGAACGAGGAGACGCCGTAGATCCCGGGCGTGTCGAAGATTTCATAGTTTTTATATTTAGCCGAAGAAACCGATACGGTCGTTCCGGGAAAGTTTGAAACGTCCGCGTACATTCCGCTGAAATGGTTGAAGAATAAGGATTTCCCGACGTTCGGATTTCCCGCGAGCGCTACTTTGGCGGCTTTTTGATATTCGTCCGCTCCGCTTGAAGATTTTCCTTCAAGGCGGCTGATTATTCTATCGTTTTTCATGGCTCAGATAACGACGGAAATGTTTTCTGCGAGTCTTTGCCCGATTGCTATTTCCTGTCGGCGGTTTTGCAGAATTACCGTTCCGCCGGGCAGACGGTCAAGGCATTTAACGGTTCTGCCCACGGTAATCCCAAGCCGTATTAATTGCGCGGCGGTTTCTCCTTCGGGCAAGCCGGTTATTTTGACGCTGTTTCCTTTTTCAGCTTTGTCGAGAGAGGTGCGCATAAAGTTATCTATGTTTGCATTGATTAGGGTCTTTGCATTTTCCGAATATATTGAACGAGTATCCGACGTATTCCATTCCGTTTTCATCGCATATTTCCTTAACTATTTTCATAATTTTCTTTGACGAGAACTCGATAATTTTTCCGCAGCTTGTGCAGATCAAGTGGTCGTGATTTTGAATATTAAAATTCGATTCGTAATAAGATTTGTTTTCTCCGAAATTTCTTTTAGAAAGAAGTTCGCATTTTGCGAGGAGTTCCAGAGTGTTGTAAACAGTGGCTCTGGAGACATTCGAGCCGTCGGTTTTCATAGCGACGTATAATTCGTCCGCGCTGAAATGCCCCTGTTGTCCGAGCGCGTAATCGAGCGCTTCAAATCTTTCAGGAGTGATTCTGTGTTTGTTCCACTTTAAATATTTACTGAATTCTTCGCGAGCTTCTTCGCTGATAAATTTCATTTTCTTCTGCTAATTATTAAGATTAAGTCTATATAAACATACGTATAAACGGCGTAACTTTCAATATAAATTTTTGAAGACGGTTTGGAATGAGAGGATGGAAGAATGGGAGGATGGGAGGATGGGAGAATGAGAAAATGAGAGGATGAGGTTATTTTGCTTCGGAAGCGCCGCCATTAATAATGGTTTCTTTTTTATTTTCATATTTTTGATTAAACTTGCCAATCAATTATTTATCTTCAAAGCAAAACAAATCGCAAATCAACAGGAAAGGAATACAAATGAATACGCAATTTGAAGTTATTGAAAGAGTGGGAACGTCGAACGTTTCGAGCAGCGAGGCAATTAAAGACGTTGTAAAAAAAGCGCACGAGGAATTCCGCGTTTCGTGGTTCGAAGCGATCGAAGAGCGCGGAAGAGTTACGCAGGACGGCGAAATAGAGTTTCAAGTGAAAGTTAAAATCGGAAAGAAAATTTAAAAACCGTTAAAAGTTTTATGAGACGGAATGAAGGATTTTACAAGAAATAAGGAATGATTGAACGGCTGAATGGATGAATGAAAAATAGGAAACATATCGCTCATTCAATCATTCAGCCATACATCCATTCTTCAAATAATAAGTGCAAATTAGTAAGACCAATAATTCTAAACGAAAGGGAAACGAAATGTTAGAAGTCGGCAAAAAAGCTCCGCAATTTACGCTTCCGGATACGTTCGGCAAGAAAGTCGCTTTAAAAGATTTCCTCGGGAAAAGAGCGGTTTTGTATTTTTATCCGAAAGACAACACTTCAGGCTGCACAATGGAGGCAAACGATTTCAAAGCGAATATCAAAAAATTTGAGAAGTTGAACGCCGTTGTTATCGGGGTGAGTAAAGACTCTCAAAAATCGCATCAAAAATTTGTAGAGAAATACGATTTGCCTTTTATTCTTCTGAGCGACGAAGATACTAAAGTAATTCAAAAATACGGCGTTTGGAAAGAGAAAAGCATGTACGGCAGAAAATATATGGGAGTCGAACGTTCCACATTCGTGATTGACGAAAAAGGGAAGTTGATGAAAATTTATCCTAAGGTGAAAGTAAAAGGTCACGTGGAAGAGGTTTTGAATTTTTTGAAAGAGAATAAATGATTTACGTAACGAGAAGAGAAGTTTTCAGCGCGTCGCATAAGCTGCGCAACGAGAATTTAAGCGACGAAGAAAATAACAAACTGTTCGGCAAATGCTGCGGAGTTTACGGTCACGGACACAATTACACTCTTGAGGTTGTAGTAGCGGGCGAAATTGACTCGGTTACAGGTTACGTAATCGATTTGAAAACGTTGAAAAATATTATCCGCGAAAATGTAGTTTCGAAGATGGATCACAAGCACTTAAATTACGAAGTCGATTTTATGAAAAACGTAAACCCCACTTCGGAAAACATCGTTGTGAAAATTTGGGAAGAGCTTGTAGATAAAATTCCTACGGGAAAACTTTACTCCGTAAAACTTTATGAAACGGAGAACAATTACGTTGAATACAAAGGAGAATAGTTTTGAACTTGGAAAAGATTGAAAATATCGTAACGGATTTGCTCGGCGAAATCGGGGAAGACGCATCGCGCGAAGGCTTGATTAAAACTCCCAAACGCGTCGCAAAAGCGTATGAATTTTTAATGCAGGGTTACACAAAAAATATTGACGAAGTTTTAAACGGCGCAATTTTCGAAGAAGAATACGACGAGATGGTTATCGTGAAGGATATCGATTTCTACTCGATGTGCGAGCATCACATGATTCCCTTTTACGGAAAGATTCATGTGGCTTATATTCCAAGCGGAAAGATCGTCGGTATCAGTAAAATACCGAGAATTGTGGACGTCTTCTCGCGGCGGTTGCAAATTCAGGAAAGAATGACTCAGCAGATTGCAGACACGCTTGATAAAAAGCTGAACCCGCAAGGCGTAGCCGTCGTTTGCGAAGGTTATCACATGTGCATGATGATGCGCGGCGTTCAGAAACAGAATTCAATAACCACTACCAGCGCGATGCGTGGCGTTTTCAGGGAAGATCCGCGAACGCGTTCCGAATTCTTAAATTTAATCGGAAAAGAAAAAATCTAATTTATGTCTGAAAAGAAAAAAATAGTTTGGCTTACCGGCGCAAGTTCCGGTATCGGACGTTCGCTTACGAAGGTTTTTCTCGAAAAAGGCGCGAACGTAGCGGCGTCTTCAAGAAACATTGAGTTGTTAAATCGACTTGCCGACGGATATAAAAATTTGGAGGGCGAATTTTTACCGTTTCAACTCGACGTAAGAAACTCGAAAGATGTTTTAAAATTAGCGGCAAGATTGAACAAAGATTTTGAGATCGATTGTTTAATCAATAACGCCGGAATTACGAAATTCGCTTCCGCCGATGAAACTACAATTGACGAGGTAGATGATATTATCTCGACGAATTTACTCGGCTCCATTTACGCCGCAAAAGCATCGCTTCCGTTTATGAAAGAGGCGGGAGGAGGAACGATAATAAATATTGCTTCAGTCGCCGCGGAAAAAGTATTCAAAGCGAGTTCCGTTTACGCCGCGTCGAAAAGCGGAATGGCGACTTTCGCAAAAGTTTTGCGGGAAGAAGCGCGGGAGGACAATATTCGCGTAATAAATATTTATCCCGGCGCTGCGAGAACTCCAATTTGGGATAACGAAGTATTGGAAAAAAAATCGGAGTTAATGATGTCGCCCGACGACGTCGCCGAGTTTATTTTTCAAATTTACGCGAACAAAGCGAACATGATTGCCGAAGAGGTAACGCTGAGACCGATAACGGGAGACCTTTAAAAAATGAACAATGAACAATGAAATGAAAAACGCTGAAGAGGTAAGAAGAAACTCGTCGCTCATCACTCATTACTGCTCACTCATCACCATTCGTTAGAGTAAACGGCGTAATTGTTTTTAGTTGCAATATTTTTTGATTAGATCGTAAACCTCTTCGTCGCCCAGTTCGCCGGCTTTACTCCAATCGAGGCACGCGGCGTCCATATAATCCAATATTTTCAACGCTTCGGCGCGGTTGACGTAATATTCGGCAACGTTGGCGTCAAGTTTTATTGCCTCGCCGTAATCGGCAATGGCTCCGCGGTAATCTTCGAGTTTCATTTTAGCGAGCGCTCTGTAATTGTATGCTTCGGCTTTCGGATTGGGTTCTTCGTTTCCGCCGCCTCCGCCTTCTCCTTCGCCTCCGCCTTCATGCATAAGGGAAATCGCTTTTGTGTAATCCTTAATGGCTTCTTTGTATTTGCCGAGATTATGTTTGATTACCGCTCGGTTGAAATAAGCAAGCTCGTCGTCCGGTTTTAATTTTAGCGCGCTGTCAAAGAATTTTAGCGCTTCGAGATAGTCGCTTTCCTCGGTTAACTGCATAGCTTTCTTGAAATATTTTTCCGCCTTTTTTTCTTTTAACGCTTCTTTGTCGTCGCCGCACGAAGAGATGAGGGAAGCGGAAAAAATCAAAAGCGTTAAAAATAAAACTAATTTTGAAAGTCCGTTAAAATTCATTCTATTGCGCATGATTTTCATTCCGATGATTAGTCAAATAATTACAAATATATTATCGGTAAAAAGATTTAAAATTAAGGAAAAAATAAAATGAACGGCTGAATGCGAAAACGGCTGTATGAAATCTTGTTTTCCGTGAATTCATACAACCGTTAAGCATTTGTTTTAGAGGGACAAACAATTTATCGGATTAATTTCTTCAATGGCGAATTAATCAGAATTGGTCGTTTTTCATTTTGCTCATTCTCTTTTCTTTACGCATCATGTCCATCCGTTTTTCCTTCATTTCTCTCAAACCGACGCGTTGAGCGTCCTCGACGTTTTTCATAAATCTGAGGAAACCTTTTTTCCACTTTGCTTGTTGATTTTCATCGAGCGTTTTGTAAACGTCGGTCCAAAAAGTAATTCGCGCTTTGCGAAGGTCGCTCTGCAGTTTATCGATATCCGCGCTTAGCGAAACCAAACTTTCCGGCTTGAAGTCTTTCGCGCGTAAGGCTGTTTCAATGTCAAGTTTTTTCAATTCAATTTGCGAGCGGATTTTGATTGCATCCTTTTTCATGTTTGTCAGTAAATCCTGAAATTGTTCCGATTGTTCGTCGGTCAGATTCAATCTGTTTGTAATCATATTCATATTAGGTTCGGGACCGAATCCTTTCATTCCGTGTCCCGGTCCGCCTTGCGGCTGCGCGAAAGAAACAGTCGTAATTATTAGCGCGAAAGTTAATGCGACGGCAAAAGATAGATTTTTCATTTTTTCCTCCATATTATTGTGAGTTTGTTATCTGCAATTTCAAACTTTAGACAATCCGACGAGCATGCAGGTTTAAAGCGAAGATTTTAAACCTTGCAATCGATAAATTTGTCTAACTTGAGAAAAAGAAAATCTATGGAAACGGCAATCGAAACAAAATTAGTAAAGCGATTTCTGGAAGGGGATGAATCCGCTTTCAGCGTTATTGTTTCGAATTTTAAGCAAAAAATATATTGGCACGCGCGGCGGATGCTTGGAAATCACGCAGACGCGGACGACGTAACGCAGGAAACGTTAATTACAATCTACAAAAAATTGAATACGTTCCGGTTCGATTCTTCTTTGAATACGTGGGTCTATCAAATCACTTCGAGGAAGTGTTTGAATTATTTGAAGAAGAAAAAATTGAAATCATTCTTTTTGCCGGAAAGCGAAGAAGCGCGCTCGCTGAAAAGAAACGAAGACGTAGCCGCGGCTTTCGAATCGAGGGAAAAATTGGCGCGGTTGGATGAAATACTTGAACGACTTCCGCCGAAGCAAAGGGAAATATTTGTTCTAAGGAATTTTGAAGAATTAAGTTATCGCGAGATTGAAGAAATTACCGGAACGAGTATCGGCGCGCTTAAAGCGAGCTATTTTCACGCATTAAAAAAAGTAAAGGAGTTAATGCCGGATGAATAACGACGACGTCATATTAAAATATTTAGCCGAAGCGCTTTCCGAAGAGGAAAAAGCCAAGTTCGAAGACGAGCTGAGCGGCGACCCGGTAGCGAAAGAACGGTTTAAAGAAATCCAAAGTAAATTTGCGTCTATTCGCGAATTGTCCAAGGCGCAGCCGAACAACGCTTACTTCGATTCGATTGACGCAAATTCAATACTTTCCGCCGGTAAAAAAAGATTCGCAAAAAAAGTTTACGCCGGAGCTTTATCTTTCGCCGCGCTTATTCTTCTCTTCTTTGTTTTTAAAAGCTTTTATAAAACCGGATCGGAGAATTTTATGTTTTCCGACGACGATCTTCAAGTAGTTGAACAATTAACCGAATACGACCTCGACGCAAGAATAGGGCTTTTGCAATTCGCGAAAATCGACGTCAATCAATTAGCTGAAAATTTCGACGAAAAGATTATTTACGATAATCTCGACCGGCAGACTTTTGAGTTTTATCAAACCTATTCCCAAACCGATCCGTATTACGACGTAACTTCCGGATTGAGCGAAGAGGATTTTTCGCTCGCTATAAATGAATTAAATAACGTAAAATTTTAAGGTGATATAATGAAAACAAAAATATTCCAAATGATAGCTTTTTATTTTGTGTTTTCCATCGCGGTAAACGCTCAAGGGGAATTCTTTCACGGACGGATGAATCCCGAAAGAATGAAGAAAATCGACCAGCTCGAGCGCGTGAAGTTAATGGATATTTTGGAAGTTGACGATGAAACGCTCGTTAAATTTTTGAAGGAGCTGAGGGAATTTAAATTCAACACATGGGAACTTTTTGCCCAAAAAGATAGTTTAGCAAAACAAGTCCAAAAAGATTTGGAAGATAAAGCGACAGACGACGAAAGAATAACAAAAACAATTGATAAGTTGTTTGAAATTGATCGGCAGACTTGCGAATTGAAATCAAAATTTTTAAAGGACGCAAAAAGTACGCTGCCTCCAAAAGAATTGGCAAAATTCATTTTATTCGAACAGCGTTTCAGAAGAGAGCTGATGAAAATCTATGAAAAGAAAAGATTTCAGCGGAAACATACGGCAGAAGAAACGCAATAATTTTCGGGTCTAAAATTTTTTTATTGATTTTTTTTGCGTAAGCATATATCTTTGAAATTCGTTTTTTGCGGAGGTGGTGAAATTGGTAGACACGCTACTTTGAGGGGGTAGTGCTCGCAAGGGCGTAGGGGTTCAAGTCCCCTCCTCCGCACACATTTTTACTAGTTAGGAGTAATATAAATGAAAAAAATAATCCTTATTCTCTTTGCGTTGGTTTCGTTAACGATGGCGCAGAATAATAACGAAATGCCGCCGGACGCCGCAAAATTTTATAATTCGGGCAACAAACAATTGAAATCCGGAAATTACGAAGGCGCAATTCAAGATTACGACAAAGCTTTGGAAACATCCAAAGATTACAGAATTTATTATCAAAAAGGAGTTTCGTTAAAGAAAATCAGAAAATACAACGACGCGATTGAAGCGTTCAAGGCGTCTTTGGAAAACAATCCCGAATTTGATTTGGCTTATAACGGACTAGGCGGAATTTATTTCGCGCAGGGAAAATACGACCTTGCGGTAGAAGCTTTCAAAAAATTCGAAGAGAAAACTCCGAAAGATAAATTAAAGAAAAAAGCAAAACAATATATTGCGCGTTCATACACAAAGTTGGGCGAAAAAGCCAAAGGAAATAATAAGTATAATAAAGCGGTTGAGTATTTAACCGAAGCCGTTAACAACGCAAATTATGACGCGGCTTATTTACTGCTTGCGGAATCTTACGTTGAACTCGGCAAATATAACGAAGCGCTCGCCGCCGCCGCAAAAGCTCTCAAATATAGAAAATCCATTTCAAAAGGCGGTCCTTATTATTACGAAGGAATGGCGTACAAAGGCTTGGAACAAAAAGACAAAGCTATTGCGGCATTTAACAAAGGCAAGAGCGACAAACAATACAAAAAATTGTGCGAATACGAATTAAAACTTTTAAAATAAGTTTTAGTTTTTAATGAAAAGAAAAAGCCCTCAAAATATTGAGGGCTTTTTTTTTGCGTAATTAATTTAAAACAACACAAGCGCCGTCAAGTTAAAAGTATTGAGATATTCTTCCCCTTCTTCTCTGCCGAACATATTGTTTATGTTATATCTCGCGGCGACCTCCAAATCAATCACCGGAAGCAGCGTAAAGCGCACGCCGGCTCCAATTCCCAAGCCGGTACGGTTTTTAGCTTCGGTAATTGTATTTTCATACGTAGTTCCCTGAACAGTGACTGTTTGAGTCGTTTTACCGAATTTACTTATGAGAAAAACCGCGTAAAGGTACGGTTTTATTCCGGTTGGGAAAAGCGTGAATTCTCCGCCGGCTTCAAAGTTCATCAAACTGCCGCTGTTTTCATAATCGGCTGTAACGCCCTGATACGTGTATGTTCCCTTGGAATTAAGCGGCGAGTAAAAAAAATGTCCGACAATATTTATGGGAAGAAGCGGCAAAAATATTCTAACTTTTGCGCCGTAATGGATTCCGCTTGAAAATCCCGTCCCGCCGTCTTCAATCGGCTCCGTGTAAGACGTTGAGCTGGAAAGAGTAGTATAGCCTGCGCCGACTCCGAATTGAATTTGCGC
>JAADIR010000279.1 GCA_013151245.1 Chlorobiota bacterium | reverse complement strand
CTCCCGAAATGGAAGCGTGAACGTTTGCGCCCAATGTTTCTTCATCGATTCTGCCGATTAAATCTCCTTTTTGAATCGCCGTTCCTTTTTTAACGATTGCGTCGGCGGGCGCGCCCGCGTGTTGTTTTAGTTTGATTTTTACTTTGTCGGTTTTAAATCCTTTTTTGAACGGAGTCGGTTTGTTGTATTGCGTAACGTTCAATTTTTTCATCAATTGTTTTAGCGGAACGCGCCGCCCGTCTTTTACGGGATGAACTTTTACCGGTTTGATTTGTTCGTATTTTATTCCTTGAACTCTCATTTCGCTTTTGCTTTGAACGCACGCTTCGCGCGGGTATAAATCTTCGGGACAGGCGTAAAGCGAACACAAACCGCATGCGCAGCATAAATCGGCGAGATTGTTCCAATACTCTTTTCCGCTTTCCGAGAAACCGAGCGTCCGCATAACTTTGTGCGGTTGAACGTCGTAACCGAGCAAATATCTCGTACAAAACTCCGTGCAGTAGCTGCACTGGTCGCAAGCCGATTTCCCGATTCTGTTCATTTCCGAATACGTGCGGTTCATTCTTTGAATAAGATAATGCTCATTCGGAAGAACGATTAATCCCGCGGTGGTTTTTGTAACAACGTCGTCCAAATCAAACGTAAGAGTTCCCATCATCAAACCGGAAACAAAAACGCCGAAATCTTTTTCCGTCGAACCGCCGGCAAATTCAATCGCTTCGCGGAACGTCGTTCCGATCGGAACAAAAAACGAAACCGGATTTTTAACCGCGCCGGTTACCGTTAAAAATTTATCCGTAACGGGAATTCCTTCTTCGGCTTTTGCAACATTGTAAAACGATTCCACGTTATTAACCAAACAACCGACGTTCAGCGGAATTCCGTGCGGCGGAATCAATCGTCCCGTTGTTTCGTAAACAAGTTCGTATTCGTCGCCAATCGGATAAAAATCTCCGAGAGTTTTCATTTCAATATTTGTCTCTTCGAGTTCTTTGTTAATGGCGTCAATTGCGGCGGAGTTTTTCGCTTTAATTCCGAATATTCCTTCCCGCGCTTTTGTCTGCGCCATCATCAATTCCATTCCGCGCACAATCTCTTTCGGAAAATGAAGCATCAATTCGTAATCTTTGTGAAGCAGCGGTTCGCATTCGGCTCCGTTTGCAATCACAATTTCCGCTTCCGCTTTAGCTTTCACGTGCGTGGGGAAACCGCCGCCGCCGGCTCCAACCACTCCGGCTTGAAATATTTTCTCGCGTAAATTACTCATCTTTAAACTTTCTCTGAATTACCACAATCGTTTTATCGTCTTGATATTTGCTGTCCAGCGTAGAAAACTTCTGAACGTCTTCAAGAATATTTAACGCAATTGTTTTGGGCGTTTCGTTTTTATTTTTGATTATAATTTCTTTCAATCTCTCTTCTTCGTAAAAATCAAACTCGTCGTCGGCGGCTTCCGTAATTCCGTCGGAATAAATTACGAGAATATCCCCGTAATCGAAATTAACGCTGTCGGTTTTGTAGCTTGAATGAGGCGCGGGACCGAGCAGAGGTCCGGTTGCCGTGAGACACGCAACTTCGTCCGTTTTACGCTTTAAGAACATCGGCGGATTGTGCCCCGCATTTGCGTAAAGGAAAAGCCCTTTCGAATCGTTTGAAACTTCTCCGTAGAAAAGCGAAATAAATCTGTCGTCGCTGAAAATTTTATTTACTAATTGATTAAGACGTTTCATCATCGTTGATATTTTAATCTGAAAAGTGCTCGCCATTCTGATTGCGCCGGAGATGTACATAGCTTCCGCCGCGGCGGCAACCCCTTTCGAAGCGGCGTCGCCGACGGCAATGCCGAGTCTTTCTTCGTCGCTAATCGGAAGATAATCGAAAAAATCGCCGCCGAGAATTTCCGCCGGGACGGTAATGCCGAACATCGTAAAGCCGTAATAATCCAACTCGTGCTCGGGCAAAATGCTTTTCTGAAGCTCCTGCGCTTTCCCCAAATCAGCCTGAAGATGCGAACGCGTGGCGGAAAGATAATCTTCCCGAAGTTTTGAAGTCAGCACCGTAGCTACTATATTCAGCGTATAGTAAAGATCGTCGTCTATGTAATCGCTGTTAAGCGCAAGTAGATATTTGTAATACTTTTCGCCGTCAATATATGAAATCGGACCGACTCCGGAAGCCGAATATTTGATAATTCCTTTATCAATTAATTCTCTGTTCGTTTCGTCGGCGAGAATAGTTCTCTCTTCGGCGATTTTTTTTAGAATTTCATTTTCGTCGAATTTCAGAATAAAATCTTTTTCCAATTTTTCGGTTTTGCCGGTTTGAAAAAGAAGCGTGTAGGCTTTTTTTTGTCCGTTCAATTTCCATATTCTACCGCCGGTTACCTTCGACTGATCGTCGTTTACAATCTGCGCAACTATCTCTTCGAGCAGTTCTTTTTCCGACGAAAATTTTTTTGAAGCCGCGGTTTCAATCGTTCTGTATAATTTTTTTTGTCTCATAATTATTCCGGTTACCTTAGTTTATTCCGCGTAAAAATTAATAATAGCTTCCAGCGCGTTAAGCGACGGAAGATTGAATTTATCCGTGTTCAACGACCGCATAATGCTGTTGTGCGTCGGACGGTAAACTCCTTTTGGGACGTAACCCGCGCCCTCAAACGCGCCGAGTTTATCGAAATATTTTTCTTCGTCCGGCGTGGGAATCGGCGTTTCTTCTTCCACAAATCTTTTCCATTTTTTCTCGAAATGAACGAGCGTCGTAACGTTTGCTTCCCACGGTTCGACGTTCAAATTGTAATAATCGTTGTATGTTCCCAAATCAACATACTCGTCCGCAAGCCCGGCAAGCCCGTGCCCGAATTCGTGAATAAAAACTCTTTCGGCTTTTTTATTTCCGGTAATTCCAAGCGAATAAAAATTGTAAATAGCGCCGCCGCCGTATTTATCGGAGTTTACCAAAATATAAATTTGATCGTAAGGAACGTTTGCGGCGTAATCCCGCACGGTTTGATAATCCGTAACCATCAAATATCTTTCGCTGTCGAACGTGTAATACGACGAACTCAGCGCCGTTTTTCTCCAGATTGAATCCGCCGGAATATCCGCGCCCGAATCTTCCGAAACCGCGGCGACTCCCCAAACGTTTATCTTATCTTCATTCTCTTTGAACGGTAAATATTTGAAAAGCGTTTCCGCGTAATCTTTACAATCCTTTTTAAATTGCTCTTGTTCAGCGGCGGAATAGCCTTCCGCAATAAAAACAATATCAAGTTTTTCGTTCGGGTCGCCCGAATAATGAACTTTGAACGATTCGGTTTTATGACGGTTTTCTTTTTTAATGAAATAACCGTCGGGATAAATTTTCATTCTGAATTTTTCTTGGAAAACGTTCTCTTTATCGCGCCGGAGAATGGTAAATTTTATAGAGTCTTTCGGAAACGGAATTACCGCCGAACCGTTTAAAGTTTTTTCAACAATTTTCGCTTCGTCGGTTGTCTGCCATTCTTGAAAGAGAGTTGAAAATCCGCGCGAATAAATTAACTTTCCGGTTTTCAAATCATTTACGTTCAAGTAATAATTTCCGAAGTAAAACGTATCGATCAAATTAACTTTTGAGCCGCCCCAGAAAGGCTCTTCAATCAGCTCGTCAAAAGAAATAGTTTCTTTATCCGCCGTTCCGGTATGATAAAAATCGATTCTCAATGTTTTATTCAAAAAATAATCGTCGAATAGAATTTGCGCGTTTACGGAAATTGAAATTACAAATAAAATTAAAATAGTCTTTTTCATTGATTCCTAATTTTGATGCGTTTTAAAATGCGTGTTTTTACTGCCGAAAAATAAAAAAAGGACGCCCGAAATTAAAGACAAATCGAACGTCCTAAAAGCGAGTAATCTTATCCGAATAAATTATTCATCAATCGCTTCGGCTTCCGGATTGTCTTTCGCTTCGTTATGTTTTTCATCCGAATCGTCAAGATCAATTTTTACGGCTTCGAAAAATAGTTCTTCCGTTTCGCTTTTCCGGTGAACGATAATTTTGCTTCCTTCTTCGAAACTGCGCATAAGCAATTCTTCGGCAAGCGGGTCTTCGAGATATTTTTGGATAGCCCGTTTTAACGGACGCGCGCCGAACTTAGGATCGTAACCTTTTTCGGAAAGGAAGGCTTCGCTTTCCGTATCAAGCTCCAATTCAAATTTGTGTTCTTTCATATTGTCAATCAAATCATGCAATTCAATTCTGATTATTTTTTTGATGTCGTCCAAATCGAGGCTTCTGAAAACAATCGTATCGTCAACGCGGTTAAGGAATTCCGGATTGAATAATTTTTTCATCGCGTCTTCAACGGTATTTTTCAGATTCTCATAATGGTCGATCTCGTCCGCTCCGCCGAAGCCGAATCCGCCGGTGGCTTTTATTTCTTTCGTCCCGACGTTTGACGTCATAATGATAATCGTGTTTTTAAAATCGACTCTTCTGCCCAAACTGTCGGTAAGAATTCCGTCGTCAAGAACTTGAAGCAGAATATTGAAAACGTCGGGATGCGCTTTTTCGATTTCGTCAAACAGAACAACCGAATAAGGCTTTCGTCTGACCTTTTCGGTCAACTGTCCGCCTTCTTCAAAACCGACGTATCCGGGAGGCGCGCCAAGGAGACGGCTGACGGCGTATTTCTCCATATATTCGCTCATATCAATTCTGATAAGCGCGCTTTCGGAATCGAAAAGATAACGCGCGAGTTCTTTTGCAAGTTCGGTTTTACCAACGCCGGTAGGACCGAGGAAAATAAAACTGCCAATCGGTTTTTTGGGGCTTTTCAATCCCGCGCGCGTTCTTCTGATCGCTTTGGTAAGTTTTTTAATCGCTTCTTCCTGCCCGACAATCTTCTCTTGAAGCGCTTCGTGCATTTTCATTAATTTTTCAGATTCGGCTTGAACTACTCTCGTCGTCGGAATTCCCGTCATCATCGAAACAACGGTTGCGATGTCTTCTTCGGTAACGTCGTAAACGACGTTTTCCATTTTTTCGTCCCATTCTTTTTTTGCTTCTTCAAGCTCGTTTTGGAGCGTTTTCTCCTTATCGCGCAATCTTGCGGCTTCCTCGTAATTCTGTCGTTTTACAACTTGTATTTTTTCTTTTTTAACCTGTTCAATTTCCTCTTCCAATTTCATAATTTCTTCCGAAACCGTAAAGTTGCCCATGTGAACGCGGGAACCGGCTTCGTCTAAAACGTCAATCGCTTTGTCGGGTAAATGTCTGTCCGTTATGTAACGCTCGCTTAATTTAACGGCGGATTCTACGGCGTCTTTCGAATAGACGACGTGATGATGTTCTTCGTATTTAAATTTTATGTAATTGAGAATTTCAATTGTTTCTTCCACGGTTGGCGGTTCGACCATAACTTTCTGAAATCTTCTGTCGAGCGCTCCGTCGGTTTCAATATATTTGCGGTATTCGTCCAACGTTGTAGCGCCGATGCACTGAATATCGCCGCGCGCAAGCGCAGGTTTGAAAAGATTCGACGCGTCGAGCGAACCGGAAGCGCCGCCCGCGCCTACAATTGTGTGAAGTTCGTCGATAAAGAGAATCACGTCTTCGGCTTTTTCCAATTCGTTCATCAAAGCTTTCATTCTTTCTTCAAACTGACCGCGGTATTTTGTTCCGGCAACCAATCCCGCCAAATCAAGCGTAACGACTCTTTTTTCCTGAAGAATCCTCGGCACTTTTCGATGGATAATTCTCAAAGCCAAACCTTCGGCAATTGCTGTTTTGCCGACGCCGGGTTCGCCAATTAAAACGGGATTATTTTTCTTTCTTCGGCTTAACACTTGCGTTACTCTCTCAATCTCTTTGTCTCTTCCAATCACGGGATCAAGTTTATCGTCGTGCGCAAGTTTTGTTAAATCTCTTCCGAAATTATCGAGCACGGGAGTTTTAGTTTTGTCGGTTTTCTTTCCCATCGGCGGAAACGAAGACGGAGACGCTCCTTTTTGAAATCCGCCCGAATAAATATTGTTTAATTCCGCCCTTGCGCTTTCATAAGTTACGTTAAACTGCTGAAGAATTTGCGTTGCAATATTGTCTTCGTCCCTTAGCAGCGAAAGCAGAACGTGCTCGGTTCCGATAACGTTCGATTTATAAATTTTCGATTCAATCTGAGTTATTTTCAGAACCTTTTCGGCGTGTTTCGTCAAAGGAATATTGCCGATTGTAATTGTCGTTCCGGCGCTTTTTACCGAATCTTCAACCGCTTTTTTCAACTGAACTAAATCGACGCCGAGATTTTTTAGAATCTTAACCGCAATTCCCTGTCCTTCGCGAATCAAGCCCAACAACAAGTGTTCGGTTCCAATATAATCGTGCCCGAGCCGTAAAGCTTCCTCGCGGCTCAGACGAATAACTTCTTGAACTCTTTCCGAAAAATTTCCGTCCATCTTTCCCCTCTTTATTTTACCGTAATACACTTATAGCGTATTTTTGTTTCAAATAATATAAAGATTGACTTTGCCCTTTTCAAGAGAATAAAAGAAATAATATTCGAACAGTTAAATTTTCATGAATTGGGAGAAGTTTAAAACCGGCGGCAAAATAATTTCATAAGAAATAAAATTATTTTTGAAAACCAATTTTGACAGATTCTGGTTGTCGGCAAAAATTATCCGGCTTTTTTAGATATCTGTGAGAAGTATTAACCGCGCTTTCAAGCGTTAGATTATAAAGTAAAAACAAAAGTTATTAACCCGTTGACGGGGTTAAGAACTTTCATCAAGCCGCTTAACTTTTAATCGCCGCAGATTGACCGCTTCGCTAATCAATCTGCGTTACAATAAATGAGCATAATTTTTATTTTTTTTTCATCTCGCTTTTTACTTTCAGATAATATTTATACAATAGAAAAACTTTCGCCCTTTCAAATTATTCTCAATCCGGCAGCAGCCGGATTTTCCATTGCATTTAATAAATTATCATTTTGCTTGTATGAAATTTTATCTCTAATTTGGGACTATTCTAATAGAAATTATTTTAAGGAAAAATATCATGGATGCAATTTCAGGATTATCAGCTCTCGTTTTAGTAGGAATAGTAATATTCCTAATTTTATTTACATATTTTGTTCCAATCGGACTTTTCATTACCGCCTATTTTTCAGGCGTAAAAGTAAAAATTTTCCGCGACCTTGTTGGGATGCGCCTCAGAAAAGTTTCGCCGGCAACTATTATTCGCGGTATGATTTCGTCAACCAAGGCGGGACTTAAACTTGACGTTTCTTTATTGGAAGCTCATTACCTTGCGGGAGGCAACGTTACAAAAGTAATTAACGCGTTAATATCCGCCAGCAAAGCCAATCTTCCTCTTACGTTTGAAAAAGCCGCCGCAATCGACCTTGCCGGACGCGACGTTTTGGACGCCGTTAAAATGTCCGTTCTTCCTAAAGTAATTGAAACTCCGTTAGTTTCGGCAATGGCAAAAGACGGCATACAGCTTAAAGCCATAGCGAGAATAACAGTTCGCGCAAACATCGAAAGACTGGTCGGCGGAGCCGGAGAAGCCACTATTCTTGCGCGCGTCGGCGAAGGAATTGTTTCCACTATCGGTTCGAGCAAAACTCATAAAGAGGTTCTTGAAAATCCCGATTCAATTTCCAAAGTGGTTTTGGGCAAAGGATTGGACGCGGGCACCGCGTTTGAAATACTTTCAATTGATATTGCGGACGTTGACGTTGGAACGAACATCGGCGCTATTCTTCAAGCCGATCAAGCCGAAGCCGATTTGAAAGTAGCCCGCGCTAAAGCCGAAGAGAGAAGAGCCGCAGCCGTTGCAACCGAGCAGGAAATGATTGCGGAAGTGGCAAAAATGCGAGCCAAAGTCGTTGAAGCCGAAGCGGAAATTCCAATGGCAATGGCGGAAGCTTTCAGAAGCGGAAACCTCGGCGTGATGGATTATTACAAACTGAGAAATATTCAATCCGACACCGATATGAGAAACACGATAGCAAAACCGGATAAAGACAGCGACGACAATAAGAATGGATAACATTCAAGACATAATTGTTTTTCTTTTTATTGCTTTCAGTATTATATCTTCTATTTTGAAGAAAAAGAAGAAAAAAGAAAATGCCGGGAAACAACCGGCGCGTCCTTCGGCAAAAAAACCGGCTTTTAATCTTGAAGAACTTCTCGGACTGCCGCAACCTACCGATCGGCAGAAAAAGGAAGCGATTTCCGAAGTGGACGCTTATTTCCTTCAAAACAAGCCGGAGGAAAAACCGGCGCGTATGAGAATGGGAAACGAAAAGCAAAACTACGCCGATATCAGAGAAAAAAAGATTGAAGAACTTGAAAGAAGAAAAAACGAAGAAACGCATTACGATGAAATTAGAAAAAATAAAATTAAGGAGCTTGAAAAAAGAAAAGGCGAAAAAACAAATTACGCCGAAATAAGGGAAGAAAAACTCAAAGAACTTGAAAGAAGGAAAAGAGAAGACGCAATGAAATACCGAAGCGCAAAAGCTTTGGCGTTGAAAAGCGGACAAAACGATTCCGGTTTTATGAATAAACTTACAAACGCGTCTTCTCTTCGCGAATATATTATCGTTAATGAAATTCTTGGGAAACCGTTGGCGCTTCGGGACTGATGGCAAAAAGATACACTCTAAAAGGGAATTACAATACGGGTTTGGTCAAGCCGCAAATTGACGAAACCCGTTTTACAATTAATTACGCAGAAGAACTTAACCGCTCGCAATACCTTGCCGTTTCAGCCGTTGAAGGCGCTTACCTTGTAATCGCCGGAGCCGGCACGGGCAAAACGCGGACGCTTGTTTACAGAGTGGCAAGACTCGTTGAAAGCGGTTACGCGCCGGAATCGATTTTGCTTCTTACTTTTACGCGCAAAGCCGCCCGCGAAATGATGAACCGCGCTTCCCTGCTGCTCGACAACCGCTGCGCAAAAGTTAACGGCGGAACGTTCCTTTGCTAATCTCACTTTACGAAAATACGGCAGAGCGATAAACCTCGACCCGAACTTCACAATTCTCGATCAAGGCGACAGCGAAGATATTATTAATCTAATCCGCGCGCAGTTGAATCTTGAAAAATTAAAGAAACGCTTTCCTAACAAAAAAACCGTATTCAAAATTTTATCCCTTTCGGTTAACACGGGAATCCCAATCGAAAAGATTCTTGAATTCGACTATCCGCATTTCTTCGAGTTTACGGATAAAGTTCTCGACGTCAATAAAGTTTACAAATCATATAAAAGAAAAAACAATCTTCTCGATTACGACGATTTGTTGCTTTACTTGAACGAATTTTTAAACGGAGGAAACGCGGCAAAAAATTCTCTCCTTTCTAAAACTAATTTTGTTATGGTTGACGAGTTTCAGGACACAAATAAAATTCAAGCTGAAATTGTTAAAGGACTGGCGCAAT
>JAADIR010000095.1 GCA_013151245.1 Chlorobiota bacterium | reverse complement strand
CGATATCGACAAATACGGCAACGTGCGCGACACTCACGTTATTCAAGGCTTAGGCTACGGCTGCGACGAAGCGGCGGAAGTCGCTATTCTCGACGCCCGCTTCAACCCGGGAATAAAAAACGGCGAACGCGTTCGCACAAGCGTGATTATCGTAATTCCCGTAAGAACAATGGATAATTGAGAATTTATCGCGGCGAAGCATAGCGAAGCCGGATGGAGAATTTTCTGCGACGAATATGATGGAAATTTTATTTGTAGTCGTCGCGAACGTAGCGAAGCGATCTGAAAGAACTCCGAAAACTTAAAATTTGTAAAATATTAAATCAATCAGCTCAAATGAATTAAATATACGGCTCATATTTGAAAGCAAATGAGCCGTAAACCACTTATGAATGAGCTGTATCATAAAAAAAGCGTCAAACGTTGCTTACCCAACGCTTGACGCTAAACGCTGCAAAACTAAAAAACTAATTTTCTTCAATCTGAAAAACCGGCTTAATGTCAATCGGCAAACCGGAAAGATTTCCTATCAAAGTTTTCATCGAAGGGGAAAGAACCGCGTATTTTGCGATGAACTTTTTCGCGCCTTCGTAATTTCCTTCGGCTTGGAGCATAAGAACGTCGTGCGCCAAATCGGTTAAAGCCGGATATATTTTTTCGAAATTGACTTTAACTTTTTCCGTTTTTTCATTGTATTCGTAAGCGCCTTTTGCGAGAAGGTAGTTGTAAATAATCGCGTTGCCGCCGCCGTGGGCTTCGTTTATTCCGAATCGGATTGAGCGGAAAATTCCGGCGAGGAAGGTCGCGTAAGTTTCTTTGTCGAACGATGCGGGATAAACGCCTTTCGTAATCATAAACGCGTTGTTGAACATTCCCAAAATGTCGGCTTTGCATTCTTCCATTGTGGAATATGTTTCTTTCAATTCTTTTTTCACTTCCGTTTTTCTTCCGTCAACCGTGATGAAACCCGGACCGACTCCGTGGGAAATTTCGTGCATCAAAGTGTGATTGAAAAATCCGTCGAACGTAACGTATTTTAATTGAGAAGAATCCAAAACAATTTCGGCTATCGGTTTCAAAAGTTTTTCAAATTTCGCTTCGTGAATATTTTTCAACATCACTTTTTTGGAGCCTTTAGCTTTGCGCACGCGCTCGTCGTTAGGAAGATTGAAAGCCAAAGTCTGCACGCCCGCTTTTGCGTCTCCGGCAGCGTAAACTTCCTGCACGACTACGATCGGCGATTCCGAACCGCGGTCGAAGTTTTTGTATTTGTCGTCGATAGGAAGATTCTTTTCGATGTCGGTTAAATAAGATGCGAACTTTTTCAATTTAGCGGATTCCGCCGGATCGACGATTGTGACGAACGCTTCGTAAGACGCTTTGTAGTTGAACAATCCGTCTTCGTAAACTTCGTAAGGTCCAATCACCGCTTCAATTCTGTAATCTTTCAAATCCATCCACGCCATATCGCTTTCAAAATAATCGTTCGTTTCAAACGATTTAGCTCTAGCGAGAAGATATTTTTTCAGCGTAGGATTATCTGCGAATTCGGCGGCTTCGCGGAGATACGCAATTATCTTTGTCAAATCTTCCTGGTATTCTTCGGCGTAAGGAACGGCGTAAAGCGAATCGCCGTTTCTCTTGATAACCGTGTATTCCGACGTAAAAGATTCTTCGTCCTCGGGATGATTTTTAATCCAATTCGCAAATTCCTCTTTTGTCATATCTTCGGGATAGAAGTTCGCGCCCAACGGTTTCTCTTCTTTACCGTAAAACGGTTTGTCGTGGTCGAGTCTGTCGAACGGTCCGAACATAATATTGAAATATTCCAAAATCTCTTTGCTTTTTTCGTCCTTTGCCGCGGTAAGTTCTTTTTTAATTTCGGGATTTTTCGAATAGACTTGCGTTAAAAATATTTTGTCGATTATCTTCGCCGCTTCGTATAGGTTATGAACAATTTTCTTTTGATTTTCATCGAGTAGGGAAGCGTCGTATTTCACTTCCGTTTTCGCGAATTGGTCTATTTTCTTTTGCATCTCGCTCTTTCCCGGTTTTGAGTTTTCGTTTGCGTTGTTTGTCTTGCAGCCGATCAGCGCGTAGCCGAGAAACGCCGTCGTAAGAAAAAGAATAAAATATTTTTTCATAATTGCTCCGTTAAGTTGATTAAAATTAAATTTGAAAAATATTACCGTTTCTATTTATTTGCCCATAATTTTTTTACTAATCCGGAATACTTCCGTTCAATTTTAAACCCGAAATGGTAAAAATATTCCGGTCGGAAAAATCCGGTTGTAACGTTTTGTACGTTTTGCGTTTTCATTCTGTTGAAAAGTTCGTTCATCAATTTGTCGCTTACGCCTTTGTGGCGGTAACGGTTGGAGACGACAATCTTATCCATATAGACAGTTTCGCCGTCGATGAAACGATAGAAAAGTCCGCCGATAATAAACCCGCGTTCGGAAAGCGCGATAAGAAATTCGTGGTCGCTTTGAAACGTTACGAGCATATTCGCTTCAATAAATAATTGATGAAGCCGGGAAATTTCTTTCGGCGAAATCGGTTTGCGAATCATAAAAGGATTGCCGTCGAAATCTTCGTACTGCACGACAAGATTAGACGACGGCGCGCCTTCGGTCTGCATACGAAGGATTGCCGCTTCGTCCGACGGTTTAATATGCGGATAGCTCAAACGCGTTAAGAAATAATCTTCCCGTTCGCTCAATTCAATTTGGTTTTTAATATCCGAAAGGCGGGCGATTGTTTCTTCTTTGTTCAGGTCGTCGTTTCGCTGAAGCTGTATGATTTCGTTGAGTTTCAATTCAAGTTCGGAATTTGTTCCCGCAAAAATCGTCATAAGGAAAAACTTCGTTCGCGTTTCGGGGTAATTCTTTTCGCATTCGTTCAGCTGATATGTGGAATAAAGCTCTTTCAGCATTTCGGCAATAGCGTTCAACTGCGCGTCCTCATTGAGCGCGAGCCATCTGTGGAATCTTTTGATTGCAAAGTAAAGCTGCTTTGGAATGAAACCGAACTCTTCGATGTTCCGCAGAAACTCGTCCAATTCCGGCAGAGCGTTTTTGAATTTTCCGGAAGGAATATCGGTCAATTCTCTCTGCAGTTCTTTAAGTATTCTCAAACCTTCCTTTTCGCCGAATGAATTAATCAAACCGCTGAAAATATATTTCCATATTTTTTCTTTTTTCAGGAAAGGATATTGTTCCTCGGTTTTTTCAATCATACTTTCAAAATAGAGGCTGAAAAGTTCGCTAAGGTTTTCGAATTCCGCCCGTTTGGTTATTGAAACAATTCTTGTGCCCGTTTGATAATCGTGCGGAGGAATAATGAAATTGGAAGGGGAAGCGTCTTCAAGGAACATTCGTTTTCCGGTCAACCGCCAAAAACCGAAATAGAGCGAGGCGGAATTCCAAATAAAAAACGGCCAGAGGAAGAAAAGCCGCCGCTCGCTTTCGGCGGTTCCTTTTTTCGATTTTCTGAAAAGAAATTTTGCCACCGATTCGCCGGAAATAAATTTTGCGCTCCAAATTTCTCCGTCGCGGTACAGCGCGCCGAGTTCGCCGAGCAATTCTTGATTGAAATATCTGGAATCGGAAAGGCAATGCCAATTTACTTCCTCAATAATTTCGCTTTTCGGCAGTCCTTTGTTGATATTTAAAACAATATCGAACAACCCGAAATAATCGGTTTGAACCGAAACGCGGTACGAAGTTTTGAAGTCGTCTTCGTGCAGAAAACTGATCCAAATTCCGTTCGGAAGAATATTTGACAAACCGATTTGTCTTCCGTTTGCGATTAAAAAAATCGTTTCGCGCAATATCGGCGTGTTGACTATTGAATTAACGATTTTTTGTTTATCCGCTTCGTTAATTCCTTCTTCAAAAATGATAACGTCTTCCCAGCTGTATTCCTCGCCGGTTTCCTGATGAATTGCAATCCGCTGATTTTCTCCGAGCCATTTTCGGAATCCGCTTCTCATACGCGAGCGTTCGTCGGCGGCTATTTGAGCAAGCGGTTTGTTTTCCGGATTTAACTGATAGAAAACCATCACGCGTCTGATATGCTTATATTTGGCGGGATGTTTGACGCCGTAAACGGATAAAAGATTGAAGACGCTGGGCGCGGGAGATTTTGCAATATCCGATCCGGACGGTAATTCTTTTACTATTTCGAAAAGTATGTTTTCAATAATTTCCAGAACTTTGTTCTTGTCTTTCAGTTTTACGATTATTTCAACTACGTCGTTCGTAATTATATCATAATCGATTTTTAAGAAAGTTAGAATAAACTCTTTAAGATTATCCAATTTAGAATTTAATATTATAAGTTTTAACAGTTCCCGTCTCGTTTCTTTGAACGTCGCCAATTGAGGATTGCGGAGAACGTTTAACGCATATTTATGAACCGGCAGAGTTTCGTCTTTCAAACATAACGAGACGTATTTTACCGCCGCCGGCTGAGCTTCGTAATTGTCCGCTTCAAGAATCAATAGCGCTTGATGAAGACCGAGGAACGAAACTTCTCCGGCTTCAATTTTTCTTCTTACTTTTAAAATCGGCAAATCGAATTCGGCGTTTTGTTTTGAATGAAATCTAAATTTCGGTTCTTGGCGCGGACTTCGGACCCACTGGATAATTTCCTCTCCGGTGAATTCTACAAAAGACGCGTTGCCAAGCCAAAGACGCGGATCAATTAGTATCAGCTGAAGATCGATTGACGAATCGTTTATTACAAAATTATAATCGCCTATTTGATAAACGGATTTATCGGCGTCAATTTTTTTGATTGTCAATTCTTTTTCAAGTTCCGGTATTGCCAATTTATCGTCTTCCGCAAAAACGTCGCGGGAAAGAATTCCTTTCTCGCGCAGAAACCAATTTGGAATTTTTACGACAAGACCGTTTACGTTAACTTCGGTGTGATTCTTTTTATACATTCCCGAAATAACGTCGTCAAAATTCTTTTCAATAACTCTCCGCTTGTAAGTCCCTTTCGGAGTAACCTCGCCCAATTCTGCGGAGAAGGGGCGTGCGATAATTCTAAAATCGATTATCCTTTCGAACGGCGCGAGAAAATGATTGACGGTTGCGACCGACGAAGCGTAATAATCGTGTTTTTGTTCTTCGGTCATATCGCGGAGCGGGCTGTCTTCCGTTTCTTCCGTCGGATGAATGAGGAGAGCGTTAAACGGCTTGTGGTCGCCCACAAGAAAGACTTGATGAATGAACTCAAAGTCGCGGAAGAAATTCTCAATTTTCTGCGGCGCTATCGTTTCGCCTTTTATGTTTTTGTATATCTCTTTTTTTCTGTCGATAATTTCGATGAAACCGTTCGAATCCGTTTTCATCACGTCGCCGGTTGGAAACCAGCCTTCCGAATCGAAGACTTCCTCTTTCGCGCGTCCGTAGTAGCCGTCCATCACGTAATCGCCGCGGATTAAAAGCTCGCCGTCTTCTGCAAGTTTAATTTCAACGCCCGGCAAAGCCGCGCCCAAAGAGTTTTCCGAATATTTTCCGGGAGGCGTCATTGTTATTCCGCCGGTGGCTTCGGTCATCCCGAATCCGCTCATTACTTCCACGCCGTATTTTTGGAAGAACTTGAATATTTCAGGGGGAAGAAAACCCGCGGCTGAAAGCCCGAATTTCAACGCTCCGCCGGTAAATGATTCAACCGTTTGTCTTATATTTTCTTCGTTGTCAAACTCAATGTCGCATTGCAAAGCGATATGCTCATAGAGTTCCATCCACTTTTTGGGAATGCTGATAAAAATTGTCGGCTGAACCAGACGCATATTGGAAATCATCGTTTCGGCGGAAGGGTTCTCAATAAAAATATATTCCGCGCCCCAGAAGACCGAGCCCATAAGTTCGAGGAATCTCCCGAAGGTGTGAAAGAGCGGGAGGTAGGAAAGAAATCTGTCGCGTTCGCCGATATCGGGCAGCGCCATTGCGCGGCAGAATCTTTTAAAAACAATGTTCTTGTTTTTGAAAATAATTCCTTTCGGCTCTCCGGTCGTTCCCGAAGTGTACATAAGCGTTGCGGTTGATTCAACCGTCCTTTCCTTTTCGAGCTTCTCTAAAATTTCGCTTCCGTTTCCTTTTGCCGTTAGAAATTCCTTAAATGAAACAACCCATTTTTCAACGCTGGCGCCTTCGAGCAGAACGACTTTTTTAACATAATGAAGTCTGTTTTTTACAATCTTAACTTTCGAAAGTTGTTTTTCGTTTTCAACAAGAAGAAGCTCCGCCTTTGTTTGATTTAAAATGTATTCAATATGCTGCGAGACGGAATTGCCGGGCAGCATAACGTTTACGACGCCGGAAGTAAGACACGATAGATCGAGAAGAGCCATTTGCAGACTGTTGCTCATCAAAAATGCGACTTTGCTTTCCGGACCGGAAATGTTTTCGGCGAGGGCGGCGGCGTATTCGCTTGTTTTTTTGGCGACGTACGACCATGAATAATTAACGGTCCGCTTGTTGGAAATGGTTCTCAGCAAAGGTTTATTTCCGTATTCGGACGCTCTTTGTTCAAATAATTCTTTTACACGAAAATTACTTTTGGAAATCAATGAAGAAATTAAAGAGTCCCAACTTCTGTCGCCGTAAATCTTCTTCAAAAAAACCGGATGACGAAAAACGTCCAAGTATGCGTGAATTAGTTTTGCGAACGGTTTGGACGAATGAAATTTCTCATCGTCGAAAAGTCTTTTGCCGAACGTAAAATATATTTCCGGTTCAATCGTATCAACCAGCGCTTCGGCGAGACCGGAAACAAACAGATTGGCGAGGGATTCCTCAAGCAATTTTATCTCGTTTTCGTCGAACGACTCAAGCGGCTTTTCAATAGCGTAAATAATAGCCGAAATAACGTCGGCTTTTTCATTTTCCTCAAGCGACGCCGAACCGGCAAAAACTTTTTCTCTTATTTCTTCAAGGGAAAGAATATCTTTTTCGCCCATTGTTTCTCCGTATAAAATATTTTTCTTTCTTGAAAGATAATACAATAGTTAAAAACAACGGAACTTGTTTGATGGACAATGTATGATGGAGAATGGATAATTCTCTATTTAATAGTTTCCGATTGTAAAATTAATAAGATTATTCAAACTTATAATTTTTCGGGATTACGACAATGCCGGTTTCGGTTACGGTAAATTTTTGTTTGTCCGCTTCGGAATCGAAGCCGATTTCAGTTCCTTCGGGAACGATAACATTTTTATCAATAATCGCTCTGCGGATTCTGGCGCGGCGTCCTATATTGCAGTTATCCATAATAATTGAATCGGTAACGTAACTGTAACTGTTGACGTGAACGTTCGGTCCTAAGATTGAGCGTTCGACCAAACCGCCCGATACGATTGTGCCGTCGGTAACGAGTGAATTGAAAATCCGTCCTACTCTTTCGCCTTCGTGGGACAAAGTTTTAACCGGCGGAAGCTGAACTTGTTTTGTTCTAATGGGCCAATGCGTATCGTATAAATTGAAATGAGGAATTACGCTTATCAAATCCATACTTGCCGCATAATAACTGTCTAAAGTTCCAACGTCAACCCAATAAGGTTTTTCTTTTCTGTTTTCATCAACAAAGCGGAAGGAATAAATGTCGAAATTCTTTTTGAGCATATAAGGAATCACATGCTTTCCGAAATCGGTATGTTCGATATTTTTTGAATGCATTTCGTTAAGAACGTCTTTAAGAACGGAAGCGTTGAAAATATAAATTCCCATATTTACAAAAGAATATCCGGCTTTGTCCGGCGCTTCGGGCGGGTCTTTCGGCTTTTCAACAAAAGATTTCACAACATAATTTTCGTCTATTTCAAGCACTCCGAATCTGTCCGCCGTCTCTTTAGGCACATAAATACTTGAGATTGACATATCGGCGCCCTTGTTTATGTGGTACTGCAGCATTTTAAGATAATCCATTTTATAAATATGATCGCCCGAAAGCATGATTACCCATTTATGTCTATCTTCAATTAAATTAAGATTTTGAAAAATAGCGTCGGAAGTGCCGAGATACCAATCGTTGCTCTTTTTCTGCTGCGGCGGAACCGAATAGATAAACTCATCCAATTCGGAATTGAAAATATTCCACGCTTCAAAAATATGTCGGGATAAGGAATCGGACTTGTATTGAGTGAGAACGTAAATCTTTCTCAAACCCGAATTAAGACAATTTGAAAGGGCGAAATCAATAATGCGATATTTGCCGCCGAAAGGAACCGAAGGTTTTGTCCTTTCCATCGTTAATGGATAGAGTCTTTGCCCCACGCCGCCTGCAAGAATCATTGTCAAACTCGAACGGATTAAATCGGAACCTGTAAACGCCATTTTTTCCTCTGCAATTTTTTAGGGGAATACATTGTTGAAAACATATAAGAACTGTTGAGATTTAATTATATATTTACGGATTGATAAAATGAAAGTCAAGAAAAATAAATATCGTTTCCCGATTATTTTATTCTTTTTTACATTTTTGATTGGGATTATCGTCTTCTTTGAACCGCTCTCAAAATTTTACGACATAATTGTTCGGGGCGGTAAATTTGCAACAGCCGGCTTTTCGGGAGAAATAATTTCCGACGAAGCTTTGGAAAAATATTACGCTCCAAATCAAAAAAAGATTGACGTACTTCATTATTCAATTCATATCGATCTTCATCCGAAAGAAAAAATTATTTTAGGAAAAACCGGAATCTCTTTTCGCGTCACTGATCCTACGCTTTCTGCAATCGATCTCAATTTTTACGATAATATGATTGTCGATTCTCTTTTTATGAATGGGAGCAAAGTAAAATTTACGCATGATGGAACTCTCTTGAGTTTTTCGAAACCTGAGAAATCCGATTCGGCGAAGGCGACGGTTTATTATCACGGCTCGCCCAAAAGTCTCGGTTTCGGTTCCTTTAACTTCGGGAAATTTGAAAAGAAGGACGTCGTTTACTCGCTGAGCGAACCTATTTACGCATCGACGTGGTTTCCGTGCAACGATATGCCTACGGACAAAGCGCTTGCGGATATTTACATTACAAACGATACTTCAAAAACGTCGGTCTCAAACGGAAAGCTGATTGAGACGTTGATTTTTAACGATAGAAAAACTTTTCACTGGAAAACGTTTTACCCGATTGCCACATATTTAATTGCAATTTATTCGGCGGATTATTCTTCTTTTACGGACGAAATTATCTTTAACGATTCGCTGAAAATGCCGCTCGAATATTACGCCTTTCCCGAACATCTTGAAGCGGCGAAAATTGATTTTAAAATAAATAAAGACGCATTGAAATTCTTTTCAAAAAAGTTCGGGCAATATCCTTTTGCGAAGGAAAAATACGGAGTGGCGGAATTCTTATGGGACTTAGGCGCTATGGAACATCAAACCATTACCGGAATAGGGGAGAAGTTTGTTTCCGGAAAGAATTTTTTCAAAGACGTTTATATTCACGAGCTTGCTCATCAATGGTGGGGCGACGCGGTCAGCCCGAAAACATGGAACGACGTTTGGCTTAACGAAGGTTTTGCAACTTATTCGGAAGCTCTTTATTGGGAAGCGCGCGCGGGCGAAGACGCTTTGGAATCGACGATGCTTTCAAAGTTCGACGACTTTTCGGAAGGAACGCTCTACAACCCGGGAACGCATCTCTTCAGCGATTTGATTTACAATAAAGGCGCATGGACTCTTCACATGCTCCGCGCCGAAATTGGGGATGAAATGTTTTTTAAAACGCTCCGCACTTACTACGAGAAGTTCAAATATAAAAACGCTTCGACGGATGATTTTAAAAATGTCGCCGAAAAAATATCCGGCAAAGATCTGAAAAAGTTTTTCGACCAATGGGTTTACAAAGGCGAAGGCATCCCGGAACTTGAGATTAAATATTTGCCGGGCGATAAATCTTCCGGTAAATTCAATATTTCAATTTCTCAAAAACAGAAAAAATATCCGGCGTTTTACTTTCCTTTGGAAATCAGATTCTCTTTCCCCAACCGTCCGTTTGCCGATTCTCTGTTTTACATTTCATCGAAAGATACGGTTATCAGCGTAAATGTTTCCGCCCAGCCGGCTGCGGTGGAAGTTGACAGAAAAAACAAACTTCTTGCAAAGATTAAAATTATTAATCCCGTAGGAATTGAAAAATAACTTGTGATTTTAGTCGGTTAAATGTGATTGCTTTTTGCCCGAAAGTTTTAAAACAAAGTTATTACTTTTGTTTTATTTTAAAGTTTAAAATAATTTAAGATTGTGCTTGTGAATAAACCGGCGTTTTTTGTTTCCGATTTACATTTCGGACTTCAAACAAAAGAAAAGGAAAAAGAACTCGAAAGGAAATTCGTTTCATTCCTCGAATATACTTTGAAGAATGCGGGGAAATTGTATATCCTCGGCGACCTTTTTGATTATTGGTTCGAATATCGCCGCGTTATTCAAAAGGGATATTTCAGAACTTTTACGGCTTTGCAGAATTTGACCGAGGCGGGAATTGAAGTTCATTACTTAATAGGAAATCATGATTTTATGCACAGAGATTTTTTTGAGGATGAAATCGGGTTGCGTCTTCATCAGAAAAGTTTTGAAACGAAAATCGGGGAAAAGAGATTTTTTCTCGGGCACGGCGACGGATTAATTGCCAACGATTACGGTTATCTTATTTTGAAAAAAATATTGAGGAACAAATTTCTTCAGTGGTTTTACTCATTGATTCATCCCGATTTCGGAATTTGGATCGCTTCGCTTTCGAGTAAAACAAGCAGGAACTATACCGAAGATAAGGATTACGGCGAAAAGGACAGTCTTTTTGAATTCGCTAAAAAGAAAATTGATTCCGGTTTCGATTACGTTATATTCGGGCACACGCACGTTAGAAAATTCAGAGAATACAAATCTTGCGGTTACATAAATTTGGGAACGTGGCTTTCCGAACCTTGTTACGGCAAGTATTTTGAAAATAAGTTTGAAATTATCGATTGGTAAAAAATGAAAGCTAAAAAGAAAGTTGGAAGAAAGAAAAATACGGATAGGAAAAAAATATTTTGGTCTCTTGCCGGAGTGTTTTTTGTTCTCTTTTTATCCGCAATTTTCTTCTTTGCGCAATACATCTCCGAAGGTTTGCCCTCGCTCGAAGAACTTGAAAATCCCAAACCGAAATTGGCGAGCACGGTATTCAGTTCCGACGGCGATTTAATAGGAAGATTCTTTCGCGAAAACAGAATTGAAACGCAGATTGACAGCATTCCTAAATTTATGGTAAACGCGTTGATTGCAACGGAAGATAAAAAGTTTTACGAACACTGGGGCGTTGATTTAGACAGATTTATAAAAGCCGTCGTAAAAACAATATTTTTCGGCGAGCTGCAGGGCGGCAGCACAATCACTCAGCAGTTGGCAAAAAATCTGTATGAACTGCGTATAAGAAACGAATCTTTCTCTGATAAAATCATTCGCAAAATTCGCGAATGGATTACGGCGATTCAAATTGAAAAAACATATACGAAACCCGAAATATTGGAGATGTATTTTAACATTTCCTATTTCGGCGAAGGGGCGTACGGAATTGAAACCGCGGCAAAAGTTTATTTCAACAAATCCGTTTCGGAATTAACCGTGCCGGAAGGAGCCGTGCTGATTGCTCTTTTGAACTCTTCGGTTTATTATCATCCGGTTAAGCATTACGATAACGCTTTCCGCAGAAGAAATCTTGTGATGTTCAATATGTATGAATCCGGTTTCCTTTCGCGCGAAGATTACGAAAAATATAAACGCGAACCGATTCAAGTTTCGATGAAATCTTTGGGCGAAGGTTTTATAAGCGATAAAGCTCCGCACTTTGTGGAATACGTTCGGCAGCAGCTGACCCAAATGTCGTCAAAATATGATTTCGATTTGTATGAAGACGGATTAACAATCTATACGACAATAGATATGCGGATGCAGGATATTGCCGTTAAAGCCGTGCGGCAGCATTTGGACGCGTTTCAAAAAAAGTTTGACAAATTTTGGAATTGGAACCGGAACAGAAAATTATTAAACGAGCTTATTGATAAAGCGATTAAGAAAAGAAAAGAGTACCGTTTCGCAAAAACCGCAGCTGAAAAAAAAGATATTTATTCGCGGCTCAAAAAGAATACGGCGTTCGTCGATTCCGTTCAAACAGAAGCGCAGCGGCTTGAAGTTGGCTTTGTAGTTCTCGACGCAAAAAACGGCGAAATAAAAGCGATGGTAGGCGGACGGAACAACAATTTCAATTACGGATTAAATCACGTAACGCAGATTCGACGCCAGCCCGGTTCGGCGTTCAAACCGATTATTTACACTTGCGCTATTGATAACGGACTGTACCCGGCTTATCCGATATTGAATCAGCCTTTTGTTTTCGGCGAAGGAAGACTTGCCTGGAGCCCGCAGAATTTTGATAAATCGACCGGCGGATTTACTACGCTGCGAGAGGGCTTGAGACGATCGTTAAATATTATAGCGGCAAGATTGATCATTGAAGACCACGTAAAACTTCCTCAAGTCGGTCGCTATGCCGAAAAAATGGGAATCAACAGCAGATTGGAACTCCTTCCCGCAATCGCGCTCGGCGGAACTTCCGGCGTCACTCCGCTGGAATTGACTTCGGTTTATGCCACTATTGCTAATCACGGAATTTACAATTCGCCTATTTCAATTACAAAGCTCGAAGATAAAGACGGAATTATAATTGATAATTTTTCATCCACAACGCGCGAAGCGCTTTCGGAAGAAACCGCGTACATTATTACCGATATGCTTAAAACCGTTATCAACAGCGGCACCGGGCGCGCCGCGAGGTCCAAATATAATTTTTACAGACCTGCGGGCGGAAAGACGGGAACAACTCAAGGTTACGCGGATACTTGGTTTATGGGATTTACTCCGCAGTTAGCCGCGGGCGTTTGGGTAGGCTTCGACGATCAGCGTATTTCTTTTACCGGAAGCTACGGAACCGGTTCCCAAGCCGCGCTTCCCATTTGGGCTGTTTTTATGAGGGATTTTTACAAAGAATTTGAAGAAGACTATCCCGTGGAATACTTCGAACCGCCGGCGAGCGGAAACGTTGTAACGGCGGCGTTCTGCAACGAATCGATTTTTGAGCTCGGCGACCCGAAACTTTATTCGGACGACTGCTTTTCGGGAATTTACAGAGACATCATAAATGTTAAAGATTTGCCGCGTCCCTTTAATGCGGAAAAAGACACGTCGATTAAAATATTCGATAAGTATTTGATGCCCGATACTCTTGCCCACGAGGCGATTGAAATTCTGTAAATTGTTCGTATCTTTCGAACGTTCTTTTTAAACATTTTGCGAAGCGAACGCTTCAATATTGCCCGGATGGCGGAATTGGTAGACCTGCCTACCGGCAGGCAGGCGCGCAAGAGTAAAGGTTTTACATTGTTTGAATAAATATAATTGCCCGGATGGCGGAATTGGTAGACGCGCTAGGTTCAGGGTCTAGTGGGAGTACTCCCGTGGGGGTTCGAGTCCCCCTCCGGGCACAAAAAAACACTTCGAAGATAACGGAAAATGTTTCATGTTTATGCAATAAAAAGCGTAACGAGAAATTATATCTACGTTGGATTAACCGGTAATTTAAAAAATAGATTGTTACGACATAACAAAGGTTATGAAAAAACAACAAGAGCTTACCGCCCATTCAAATTGATTTACACGGAAGAATGTTTCGATAGAAAATCTGCAAGGGAAAGAGAAAAATATTTTAAATCCGGCGTTGGAAAAGAATATTTAAAAAGTTTACTATAATTTGTCGATTAAGGAAAGGATGGCGGAATTGGTAGACTTGCCTACCGGCAGGCAGGCGCGCTAGGTTCAGGGTCTAGTGGGAGCGCTCCCGTGGGGGTTCGAGTCCCCCTCCGGGGGCACATTCATTTAACAAACAAAATAACTTCTCAAATTTCCTCTCCCTGTTTAGTATTCGTTATGTAATAACGTTTGCATTGCGAACAATGAAAAAATTGTTAACGCGTTGTGTGAAAAATATTACAGCGATATTTCGAAGTTATTATAGTATTACAAGTTAAATACTTCCCGATAAATGGAACATTCCGCTTTCGGAAAAACACCCCGACAAAAAGCATCGGGATAAATCGGGACAAGTAGTTTTTTATTGTCTGCCGCGCGTATTGCTTTTTTATTACACAGCGGTAAAGAAATTTTGAAGATTAATTTAAAAATGAATGAATGGATTATGGAATGAATGAAAAATTTAAATCGGTTGAACCGAAATAACTATTGTTATGCTCAAAATTCCAATTTTCCATTTTCCATTGCGGTTTACCGCTATATGTATAATGTTGCTTTGCAATAGTCCATTATCCAGCCCTAAAAATTAGTACGAACCCTAATAATAAATTTGTAAATGTTAGGATATACCCTTATATTAATATACTTAATATAAGGCTATAACCTGATGGATAACTTTAATAAAAATCTAATGCTAAAACAGCTTGACCGCAAAATAAAACAACTTTCCGTACTGGAGGGAATTCAAACTCCGCAAGGCGGGTGGATTAAAACTATAAGAACCGCATTAAATATGACGCTCGTTCAATTAGCGAAAAAATTAAACAAATCCTCACCAACGGTTAAAGAACTTGAAGATAGGGAAGCCAATAAAACTATTACCCTTAAAAAACTAATGGAATTAGGGGAAGCGCTAAATTTAAAATTTGTTTACGGATTTATTCCGTATGAAGGTTCTCTTGAAAAAATGATTGAAAAACGGGCTTTGATTTTGGCTGAAAGCATTATAAGGAAAACTTCTCACAATATGGCTTTGGAAGACCAGCAAAACACCGAAGAACGTTTGAAAGAAGCTATTAAAGAAAGAGCGGCAAAACTAAAAGAAGAAAAACCTAAATATTTATGGGATTAAACTTAAATTATATTGACGGTCAAACTCCAATTGACGACGACGAGAAAGAAGAACTTCTTATCCCTTCAATTACAACTCTAGGCGAGCTTAACGAATTTGAACAATTGAATATTGACGAAGCAAACGAATGGCTCCTCGGTAAATCGTTTAATTTTGAAAAAGTTTTATCGGTTGAATTCATTAAAGAATTACACAATAGAATGTTCGGCAATGTGTGGAAATGGGCAGGCTCATTTAGAAACACGAATAAAAATATTGGAGTTGATAAGTTTTTTATTAAAACGGAATTAAGGAAATTAATTGAAGACGCCAAATATTGGAAAGAAAATAGTACGTTTGCGCCGGATGAATTTGCCGTAAGGTTTAGTCATAGAATCGTAAAAATCCATTGCTTTCCTAACGGCAACGGAAGACATTCAAGAATGATCGCCGATATTTTGATTGAAAAATGTTTTGGGAAAAGTTCTTTTTCGTGGGGAGGGAAAAACTTAACCGACATTAGCGAAACTAGAAGCGAATATATTAATGCTTTGAAAGAGGCGGATAAAAACAATTATAAGACGTTAATAAAATTTGCCCGAAATTGATAAAATAGAATATTGCAATAAAAGACTCAAAAATATTTTAGCCGATCTTTCGGTTAAAAAAACACAACTTTAATGAATCCAATTAACCCCGTTACAGAGGAGAAGAGGAAGCGGCGGCTGCAATAATTTTTATTGTGATGAAAAGTGTTTATACGTAAGAAATTTACCGCTCATAACGGAAGTTAGTTTTGATTAAAAGAAATCTCGCCGATAAAAACTCCATATCGCGGACAACTAACATACGTCAAATTTGCAGATTATTTCATTTCAATTCAACGCAAAATTAAAATTGCAAAAAGATTAAATTGTAAAAGAAAATCTTTCTGACTATTTTTTTGATGAAAAAAAACGAGGTTATTAATATGAGAATCGGAATACCGAGAGAAAAAAATTTGGAAGAAAAGAGAGTCTCGTTAGCTCCGGCGGGCGTTGACGCGTTGGTTCGTTCGGGACACACTGTTTATATTGAAACCGGAGCGGGTTTGGAAAGTCATTTTACCGATCAAGAATATGAAAAAGTCGGCGGACAAATTGTCTATTCTCAGGAAGAAGTTTATCAGCGCGCTGAAATGATTACCAAAGTCGCCCCTTTAAGCGATGAAGAAGCCAACTTGCTAGTAGAAGGACAAATCCTTTTTTCATTTCTCCATTTAGCCGTAGGACGGAAGAAGACTATTGACGTTTTATTAAACAAAAAAATAACGGCAATCAGTTACGAATTGATAGAAGAAAACGGCGAACTTCCGGTTCTCCAGTCGATGAGTGAAATTGCGGGGCAAATTGCAATGCACATCGGCGAAAAATATTTAAAGAGCGACATCCCGGAAAGCAGAGGAATTCTTATCGGCGGAATAACGGGCGTTGCTCCGGCGGCGGTCGTTATTTTAGGAGCCGGCGTAGTTGGAATGAACGCCGCAAGAGCCGCGTTGGGAAGAGGCGCGCAAGTAATTGTTTTGGATAAAGATCTCTATCGTTTGCGAAGAATTGAAAATCTTTTGGGGAAGAACATCACAACCGTTGCGGCAAACCCTTACACAATTGCGCGCGGCTGTAAGTTTGCAGATATTTTGATAGGCGCGGCTCAAACAAAAGGAATGAAATCTCCGAACCTTGTAACGGAGGAGATGGTTAAATCAATGAAAAAAGGAGCCGTTATTGTTGACGTTGCCATCGATCAAGGCGGGTGCGTTGAAACGAGCTATCCTACCTCAATATCGCAGCCTACTTTTGTAAAACATAACGTCATTCATTATTGCGTTCCGAACATTCCGGCGCTTGTTTCGAGAACTGCAAGTTACGGATTGACCAATTCTTCAATTTCATATATTAAACAAATAGCGGACGACGGATTGCTGCATACTCTTATGGGCAACGAAGGATTGGCAAACGGAGTTTGTTTTCATAAAGGTTTTTGTACAAACGAATCTCTCTGCGAAATATTTAACGTGAACTATAAAAGATTACACATATTTTCGATTAATTAGGAAAAAGTGAACAATAATGAATATTCAAGAATCAAAATTAAAACATATAAAACGGCAAGGCTGGCACGCAAAATATAAATCGAAAATCGTTTTGCCGGAGGAAGCCGTCGAAGTAATTAAATCCGGCGACAAAGTTGTTGTGCAGCCCGGATGCGCCGCTCCGTTAAAGTTAATTCGATCGATGGTGGAAAGAAAAGACGATCTTGAGGACGTTGAAATTTACCACATACTTGTCGTAGGAGATTTGCCTTACATGCAGCCGGGAATGGAAAAACATTTTAAACACAGAGCGTTTTTCATCGGACAAAATACAAGAACGGCTGTAAACGAAGGGAGAGCCGAATTCATTCCGATTTTTCTTTCCGAAGTTACGCTGTTATTTAAAAACGGAATTATCAAACCGGACGTTGCGATGATTCATGTTTCTCCGCCGGACGAACACGGTTTTTGCAGTTACGGAATTGATGTTGGAAATATCAAAACGCCCGCCGAAAAATCAAAAATAGTAATCGCTCAAGTTAACGAACACATGCCGCGCGGACTGGGGAACAGTTTTATTCATATTAGTAAAATCGATTACATAGTTGAATATTCCGAGCCGCTGCTGGAACTGCCGCAAATTGATCCGAACGCTTCAACGGAAATTTTGGATATTTATGATAGAATAGGGAAGAACGTTTCCGAATTGATTGAAGACGGAGCGACTTTGCAGATGGGAATCGGCGCAATTCCCGACGCGGTGATGAATTATCTTTACGACAGAAACAATCTCGGAGTTCACACGGAAATGTTTTCCGACGGAATCATTGATCTTGTCGAGCAGGGAATAATCAACGGCGAAGAAAAAACGCTTCATCCCGGAAAAATTATCGCCGGATTTGTTTTAGGCACTAAACGTTTGTACGATTTTCTCGATAATAATCCTATAATTGAATTTCATCCGCAGGAATATGTGAACGATCCTTTTATAATAGCGAAAAATAAAAAGATGGTTGCAATCAATTCCGCAATTGAAATTGATTTGACGGGACAAGTTTGTTCCGATTCGATCGGGACGCGTTTATATTCGGGAATAGGAGGACAAGTTGATTTTGTCCGCGGAGCCGCTCATTCCGAAGGAGGCAAAGCCGTAATTGCCCTTCCTTCGGTTACGAAGAACGGGAAAATATCCCGCATCGTTCCCACGTTAAAAGAAGGAGCGGGAGTAGTTACTTCCCGCGGCGACGTTCATTATGTTGCAACCGAATACGGAGTAGTTAATCTTTTCGGTAAAACTATTCAAGAAAGGGCAAAAGCATTAATCGAAATATCGCATCCCGATTTCAAAGAAGAACTGAAACGATTTGCTTACGAAACTTATAAGGTTAATTAAATGATTGCAGTAATCGGCGACGTCCATGGATGTTACTATACTTTAGTCGCTCTTTATGATTCGATAAAGAAGAAATATCCAGATATAACAATATTTGCCACGGGCGACCTGGTTGACAGGGGAAAAAATTCTTTTGAGGTAATTGAATTTGTTCGTAAAAACAAAATTCCATTTACTCAGGGAAATCATGACCACATGTTTTATGAATTCTTTAAAAGTCCCTCTTCCGTTTTTGCCAGAAATTGGATGTTCAACGGAAACGAAGTTACAATGGAATCTTATATTGACAGGGAAGAACTAATAGTAGAGCACATTGAATTTATTCAAGAACAGCCGTTCTTTTTTGACTTGCCGGACGCCTTCCTTTCTCATGCGGGAATTTCGTCCGATTTTGAAAAACTTGTAAAAAGAAAAAACAAAATAGATTTTGAGTTATTGGAAGAGGCAATATATAGTCACATCACCGCAGATAACGGCGTTTTGTGGAATAGATATCCGCTGATGAATATCGGAAGACTGCAGATTGTAGGGCACACAAAGCAAAGAAGCGCCGTCTTTCACGAAGACTCGTTCAGCATAAACATTGACACCGGCGCTTGTTACGGCAACAAATTAACCGCGATTATCGTTCATCAAAATAAGATAATTGATTCTCTTGAAGAGAAGACCCACATGGATGATTTGATCTAATTTCATCGAAAATAACGGATAGGGTAAAAATTTGTACAATGCGTAAAAATCGTTGTATATTAATTTTATAGTATATAATTTAAAGCATTAAAAAAAAATGTAAATGGAGGAAGTATAGACGTTTTTCTACTTGTTTAGAATCAGTTAGTTGGTGTTTTCATCAATAAGAAAAATTTCGATAAAGTAGTAAAATTTGGAAAATCGCTGATTACAATTTCTTCATTTGCGGTTTTTTTTATGTCGGTCTTTGGCTTCATTGCAAAAGAGACGATAGCGGAACTGCTGTATTCAAATCCGGTTGTTGACATAGCCGGAATTTCTTCTAACAGCGGCGCTCTTTCTGCAATATCTTCAAATAAAATTCAAAAAAACGAAAAAGAATTACAAGCTCTGATAGACAACCTTGATTACTATCTCAGCAAGTCGCCGCCGGACAGTAATAACATAAGTAACATTCCCGATTCTCTCCGGATTCCCGACAGCCTTCAAACCGCAGATTCGTTGACGATGGCTGATACCGTTAAAGTCGATTCTATGGCTTTGGATTCAACCGCGAGATTGGAATATTTCAAACACCAATTTAAGGACGAACCTTACGTTCCGTTTCACGAAAAAAAGAAATCGGCTTTCTTTGTTTACCCCAGCGCTAAATATTTGAAACGCACGGTCGAAATTGACTCGACCGGAAAATATGTTATAATTAAAGAAGAAGTCGCCGGCAACATAATGAAACCTATTTTGAAACTGCCGATTGACGAATATATCAAACTTAAATTGAAATGGGGAAATCGCGATCTTTGGGAAGACAAAGGATACGCTTACGAATTGAAAACGGGAAAATATGAATTGTCGGATCTCCTTTCCGATATTACAAACATTGATATTCCGCTTCCAAGCACATCCTTCCTCAGCATTTTCGGACCGCCGAAAATCAGTTTGAAAATAAACGGCGCGGTTGATATCCACGGCGCTTGGAAAAGCGAAACAACCGAAGGGCTGACGGCTTCGCAATTGGGCAACACGAAAAACGAACCCGATTTTAAGCAGGAAGTCCAAATAAACGTAAGCGGAACAATCGGCGATAAACTGGAAATTAGAGCCGACTGGAACACCGAAAGAACGTTTGAATATGAGAACCAACTCCATCTGAAATATACCGGCTATGACGACGAGATAATTCAAAGTATTGAAGCGGGAAACGTTTCTCTTCAAACCACTCCGTTAATCGGCGGAAGCGAAGCGTTGTTTGGAGTGAAAGCCAATTTTAAGATGGGACCTTTTAACTTGATAGCCCTTGCTTCGCAGAAAAAGAGCGAGGTGGAAGAAGTTAACGTAACAGGAGGCTCGGAAAAAAGTACATTTGAAGTGCGCGCGTACCAATATTCTCAAACTCATTATTTCATCGATACTGTTTACGCAGATACTTCCTCGGACTATAATTTATTTTATCTTTATTACGGAAACCCTGTTTACAGACCAAATCAAAATGCCAACAGATTAAAAGTTAAAGATATTGAAGTTTGGAAAACTTACACCGGTATTTACAATCCGAAAGAAAGAAAAGGCAACGCTTTTATTGATTTGCCTCCGAGGAATTATACCGACGATCCGAATCAGTTTTATGAAAGTTATCGCTCGCAGGATTTTGAATCGGAAAACGGAAAAACGATTATCGGAAGACGTTTCCTGCGTCTGACCCAGGGCGTTGATTATGAGATACACAGCGAAACCGGTTATATCAGTTTCAAATCGCAAGTGCAAGACCAGGACGCCATTGCGGTAGCTTATAGAATTGAAGGACCGCAGCAGGGGAACAATGAAGACGATCAGTTCTACGGCGAATTTAATATCGACGCGGCGGGCGACACAAGTAAAGTAATTGTTTTGAAGTTAATAAAACCGCCAAACCTTCAACCTAAATATAGAACCGCGTGGAAACTTCAATTAAAAAATATTTATCCGATTGGCGGTAGAGATATTAAATCGGAAGGATTTACTTACGATATAAAATATCAGATTGAAGGACAAGACCCTGTTCTTGAACTAGGCGGAAAAAAACTGATTCAAGCGTTTGAACTTGACCAAACCGACGCGGCGGGAACGGGACCGCCCGACGGGAACTTCGACTTTGTTCCCGGAAGAACGATTATTCCTTCGACCGGCGAAATTATATTCCCGAGACTTCAGCCGTTCGGCGGAAATTATCCGGCTAACTTGGACCCGAATTACAAATACCAATCGGTTTACGATACGACGGTAACTTTCGCAAAACAAGATAGAGACAAAGATAAGTGGATTATGGAAGGCGAATATTCGGCGGACGTTTCATCGACGTTTAATATCGGTTTTAACGCGGTTGAAAATTCCGTTAAAGTTACGCTTGGCGGTAGGGAATTGAAAGAAGGCGTTGATTATCAAGTTGATTACAACATCGGACAAATCACAATTATGAACGACGCGGCTCTTGTGCCGGGCGCCGATTTGAAAATAACGTTTGAAAAAAATGATTTATTTGCTCTGGCTTCAAAAACATTGTTCGGTTTTAGAGGAACGTACGACTTCAACAAAAATAATTACATCGGTTTTTCATATTTGAATTTAAACCAGCAAACTCTTAGCGATAAAGTTAGGATCGGAGAAGAACCGCTGAACAACTCTATTATGGGCGTTGACTTAAATACGAAATTCGATATGCCGTTTCTTACAAAAGCGCTCGATAAAGTTTTTTCCACTTCGCAAATGTCAACCTTTTCGTTAAAAGGCGAATTTGCTTATATGAACCCGACGCCGAACACAAAGAACAGTACGATTGTTTCCGATAACAGCGAAAGCATCGCTTATATTGACGATTTTGAAGGAGCCAAAAAAATTATTCCTATCGGCATTAACTACGGAACATGGAGAGACCTATCAATTCCGGATAACCTTCCTTATATCGGACAGCTTGCGGATACTTTGCAGATGGCTTACAAAGCCAAATCATTTTGGTTCAACATTTTACCGTCCAATGTTCTTGTGCAGGATATTTACGGGGACAGGAAATCAGCCGCGAGAGACGAACAGCAGATTACTGTGCTGGATTATGTAATGCGCCCGACTGAGCGCGGTTCTTACAATTATAATCCCGCGGCGGATTTTGAAAACGAACCTAAAAAAAATTGGTCGGGTATGATGAAACTTCTTTCATCTTCGGCTAACAACCTTGTGGAGCAGAATATTGAGTTTATTGAATTTTGGATGAAACTTGACGGCGATATTTCTCCGGATGAATATTTTTATATTGATTTGGGACAGATTAGCGAAGACGTAATTCCAAACGGAGTTCTTGATACTGAAGATAAAAACCAAAACGATTTGATTGACGAAGGCGAAGATACCGGTATAGACGGAATTTTAGACGCGGAAGAAAGAGCGGTTAACGGAGTTGATTTTGACGATCCGAGCGTGGATAACTTTGCGCTCGGCAGCGGTGAAAGTATTGAAAGTTATACGCAGATAAACGGCACTCAAGGGAATGCCGTTCTTTCCGATTTGGGAAGAGCGCCTGATAGCGAAGACTTAAACCGTAACTTTACGCTTGACCGCGTCGATAGTTATTTTAGATATAAGATTCCGCTCGATACAAGCCGCGCCAACAACAAATTTGTGCAAGGCGGCGGAGGAACTAACTGGTACCTCATTAAAATTCCATTAAAAGATTATGAAGAGGCGATTAACAATCCCAGCTTTTCCGTTGTCGAATTTGTTCGCCTCTGGGTTGCCGGAGTAGATCATGAAGTGCACATGCGGTTGGCTGAGTTTAATCTTGTCGGAAATCAGTGGCAAAAAGTTTTATCGCCTCCGCGCATTACCGAAGAAGATACGGTGCTTACAATTTCAACAATCAGCATTGAAGATAATCCTGAATATTCAAGTCCTCCGGGAGTTTTTCAGGAAAAAGACAAAACGAAACCGGATCAAAACGTTTTAAAAAACGAACAATCGCTGCAGTTGTTTATTTCCGAACTGGAAGACGGGGATTCCCGTTCGACCGTGAAATATCTCTATCAACCGCTCGATCTTTTTAATTACAAAAAGATGAAACTTTTTGTTCACGGCGATATGGACTCGACAAAAGGTTCGGTTTCTTATTATCAAGACCTGAACAATTATGGAGCGGACGTTATCTTCAGGTTCGGGACGGATTCGTTAAACTTTTACGAATACCGTCAACCGTTGCGGGCGGGATGGGGCAACATCGATATTGATTTTGCAAAAATGACCGCTATCAAAGCGTTGAGGGATAACGATTCAATCCCGATTAAGACGTTGTTCAAGGTCCCGGTTGAAGGAAAACCCGGGCATTATTACGGCGTGCGCGGCAAACCGACGTTAACAAAAGTTACGGCGCTTCAGTTTGTTGTTTATAATCCTCCGGAAAAGGACGGTTCGAGCATTGCGGGGGAAACGGTAAGCGGGCAAGTTTGGCTGAACGAGCTGCGCGTGCTCGGCGCCGACGACAGAAAAGGCTGGGCTTACAGCGCATCGTCCAGCATAAAATTTGCCGATATTCTTTCGGTTAATTTTAACACTAGTCAAACCGATCCGTTTTTTCACAAGTTGGGCGACCGGTTCGGTTCGCGCGTTGATAAGCGTTCTTGGGGAATTTCAACAACAGTGGACATTATAAAACTGCTGCCGTTCAATCTTCAGGGGAGCAATCTATCGTTAAATTATTCAAGATCCGAATCGATTTCCAAACCGATATATTTACCCGGCACCGATATTTTAGTGGCTGAAGCAGCCGACCAAAAGAAAAAGGATTTGGAAAACAGAGGAGAGAACGCCGAGACAGCCGATAAGATAAAAAATCAAATGATAAACGATACTTACACTCTTTCGGTGAATGAAACTTGGTCTCTTTCAAATATTAAATTTAAAGTTCCTACTGAGGCTTGGTATGTTAGAGATATCGTTAACAATTTGACGTTCGGTTTTAATTACAATAAAACGTACAATAGAAATCCCACAATTTTATCGTCGGAAAATTGGCAGTGGAACGCAAGCGCAAATTACAGCGTTAATTTCGGTAAAAATCTCTTCTTCAAACCGGCGGATATCCCAATCATCGGCTTTCTTTTTAGTTTGATTTCCGACTACAAAGATTTGAAAATAAGGTTTGCTCCTTCCAACTTCAAAGCGCTTGCCACGGCAAAAAGGCTGAGGAACTTCAGCCAATCGCGGGGAATAAATATCGATCCTTCGATTCACAGGGATTTTACGACTACTCGCGGTTTCGGATTTTTATGGAGAATTACCGAAGGCGGGTTCTTGAATCTTTCTCTGAATTATAAAGTCGACGTCTCGGCTTCGCTCGCTTCAATACTTGCCGTCGATAACGTAGATCGCTCCGAAAGCGAAATATGGCGGGACGTATTCCACGGTAAAGGTTTCGGCGAAGATTATAAATACGCACAGTTGTTCGATTTCCAAACCAAGCCGATGCTTCCGACGTTTGGGAACTTAAATAAATATTTTACAATTACGGCGGGCTACAGCGTTTCGTACGCATGGCAGCGCGATTTCCGGCAGGAAGATTTGGGTAAAAGCGCGGGGTTTCAATCAAATCTTAACGCCGGAATGCAGATAAGATTGAAATCAATTTTCGATCCGCTGTTCAAATCAAAAGGTTCGTCTTCGGCAAATTCCCGGCGGTCAACCGCAAATAACGGCAGATCGAACAGAGGACGCGGCGGAAGAAGCGGACGCGACAGATCGCGCAATGTGGATAAAGAACTTGAAAAGGGTAAAGAAGTAAATGTTGAAAAGGCAAAAACAGATTCGCTTGGAAATCCGATTAAAGCGGACAATTCTCCGTCGATATTTTTAGTCGGATTAAATTATTTGGCTCAAACAATTAAATACATCTTTTTTGATTACGACCAGATAAGGTTGAACTTTCAGCAGAACTCCTCAAAAAGGGGTTCGGGACTTTTAGCCACAGGCACGGGGTTCACAAACTTTTGGGGAGTCGGGTTTAACAATATGAACGGTCCTTCGAGAGCTTTTCAGCTTGGGCTTTCTCAAGACCTCGGACCGAGAGCGCCAAACGGAAACTTGTCCGACAACTTTTCGCAGAAGACGTCGTTTGATATTAAAACTTCTCGCCCGTTGTGGCAGGGAGCGCAGATTGACGTTAATTGGAAAGTTTCGTGGGGGATAAACAAAACAACGCAGCTTCAAACGGATTCGCTTGGAATTGCCACCGTTACAAATATTACTTCAACTTCCACAATAGACAGGTCTTTTCTCGCTTTGCCATTCTTTGGTTCGGGAATAAGCAAAGTAGCGGAATTATACGACCCAAACGCCGTCGATAGAAACGCAAATTTAACCAACTCGTTCAGGGAGGGAATGGAAACGCTTCCATGGTTCCAAAAAATTCCTTTGCTATCGGAAGCGCTTCAATATATCCCAAGAATAAATTGGTCCTTTACTTGGAACGGACTGGAAAAATATTCGATATTTAAAGGAATTGCAAAAAAGATATCTATAAATCATACATACAGTTCGAGTTATTATGAAGGTTCGAAAATTAATGCGGACGGAATTTCCGAAACGACTTCCCAGAAAGTGAGCTACGGCTTCAATCCGCTGGTTGGATTAAATTTAACGTTCGATACATTTTGGGATGGAAACTTAAGAGCGACGTTGAAGTATAACACCAAGACTTCATTTGATTTGGCGGTTACGAACCAAAATATTTCGGAAACTTTTTCGCGCGATATAAATATTTCCGCTAGTTTTTCGAAATCCGGTTTTGAACTGCCGCTGTTCGGATTGAGTTTGAAAAACGATTTGGAATTTTCTTTCTCATATACGCTTGGGAAAAATTCTGTAGTTGTTTACGAGATGAATAATTATAAGGAAGGAGGAAAACCGCAGGATGGAACAACGCGGATTAGTCTGGAACCGAGATTGAAGTATGTAATGAGTTCAAAAGTGACGATTTCTATATTTTACAAACGCTCTTCCGTGGAACCGGAAGGCGCGTCGAGAATTCCGGCTACCACTACCAACGAAGCCGGTTTGGATGTGAGGATTACGATACAATAACATTTAATCGGATAATATTTATCCGTGAAGAAGAAACTAAAGAGGTTTTAAATATGGAAAAAAATAAAATATTATGGGTTGACGATGAAATTGAAATGCTCCGCTCGCACATTATTTTTCTGACTGAAAAAGGATATAACGTTGATACCGTTACCAACGGCGAAGACGCCGTCAGCGAAGTGAACAATAAAAGTTACGATTTGATTTTCCTCGATGAAATGATGGCGGGAATGGGAGGACTTGAAACCCTGGCGAAAATAAAGGAAACCGACCCTAATGTTCCGGTTGTTATGGTTACAAAAAGCGAAGAAGAAGCTTTGATGAACGACGCTATCGGCAGCAAGATTTCCGACTACTTAATCAAACCGGTTCTTCCTTCGCAAGTTTTGATGGTTTGCAAAAAACATCTTCAGGCGAAAGAGATTTCGGGGGAATATGTTGTGAAGGACTATATGCAGGATTTCAACAGTATTTCAATGAGGATGATGGATAATCTCGGATATGAGGATTGGATTGACATCTATCTCCGGCTTGTAAACTGGAGCCTCGAATTTGACGAGCATAAAGAAGTAAACCTCCGCCAAACATTGGATGAACAGTTCAAGGAAACAAACCAGGCGTTCGGTAAATTTGTCGAAAGGAATTATAAGCATTGGGTTAACAATCTTGACGCCGAAGGCGTGCCGACGTTAAGCCCGCAGATTGTTGATAAATTTGTTATCCCCGAAATAAAAAATTCGGAAGGTCCGGTCTTTTTCTTTGTGCTCGATTGTATGCGAATCGATCAATGGGAAATGATTGAAAAACACATCCTCGATTATTTTAGCGTGAAAAAGGATTACTATTATTCGATTCTGCCGACCGCAACTCCTTACGCGAGGAACTCGCTTTTTTCAGGACTTTTCCCGTCGGAGATTGAAAATTATTACCCCGATTTATGGGCTTCGGGCAAAGACGATGAGCGCAGTTTGAACAAATATGAAAAAGAACTGATGCAAAAACTTTTCGACAGAAGACATATTACGTTAAGAAATGATTTAAAGTATATGAAAGTAATTGATCCTGAAGTCGGGAAATCGTTTGAGCACAATATTGTTTCGCATAAAAAAACTCACATGATGGCTGTAGTTATTAATTTCCTCGATATGATTGCGCACGGAAGATCGGATTCCGATTTGCTCAAAGAAATTGCGCCCGACGAATCCGCGTATCGTTCGCTGACGGAAAGCTGGTTTCAGCACTCTTCTCTGTTGGGAACTCTGAAAAATATTGCCGAGATGAAAAATTCGACGATTATTTTAACCACCGACCACGGCAGCATCCGCACAATGCGCGGCGCCAAAGTTCTCGGCGATAGGGAAGCATCGACAAATCTCCGATTCAAATACGGAAGAAATTTAAAAGTTGACGACAAACATGCGATGTTCATAAAAAATAACGCCGAATATAAATTGCCGCATAGGGGAATTACTCAAAATTATATTATTGCAAAAGAAAATTATTATTTCGTTTACCCGACCGAGTATCACAAATATCTTTCATATTATAAAGATACTTTCCAGCACGGCGGAATTTCGATGGAAGAAATGATTTTACCGGTAATTACATTGAAGAGTAAAATATAGAATGAATTATCCGTTTGAGAAAGTTGCCGACGGCGCGGAAGAAACAAAATTAATTGCGGAAGAATTTGCGGAAGAATTGAACGGCGGCGATCTTGTTTTGTTCCACGGCAATCTCGGTTCCGGAAAAACATTTTTTGTGCGGTCCGTTTGTTCGGCATTGGGAATTGACGGGGTTACAAGTCCTACTTTTTCGCTTGTTAACGAATATCACGGCGAGAAGAAAGTATTCCATATCGATCTTTACAGAATTGAAAAAGCGGACGAGTTTGAAAACATCGGACTGTATGATTACCTATCGGACGAAGACGCCGTGAAATTTGTTGAGTGGGCGGAACTTTTCCCGGAACAATTAAAGGATTACGATTTTTTAATTACCATAGAATATATTGACGATAACAAACGGAAAATAAAAATTGAGCGAAAATAAAAGTATGGCGCCGATTCTTGCTATCGAAACATCCGGCGATTTGTGCAGCGTTGCATTGCTGAAAGACGAAAATGTTTATTATGAAATAAATGCAAATGAAAAAAATATACATTCCGAAATCCTTTTTAAATTAGTTGATAACGTTCTGGCTAAATCCGGCGTAACGCTTAATGAAGTTAAAACGCTTGCGGTTTCCAACGGTCCCGGTTCCTTTACCGGTTTGAGAATAGGAGTTGCCGCCGCAAAAGGAATAGCTTCGGGCGCAAAATTGCCGATGGTTTTTGTTCCGACTTTTGAAGCGTTGGCGATGCAGATATCGAATTACCTTCCGGAAAATTCAAAATTTATAATTGCAAATAAAGTGAACGGCGCGGAATATTATTTTGCCAAATACGAATCGGGAAAAGGAAATTCATATTCGGTTTTAGACGAGCTTCAAATCATTGCCGCCCAAGATCTGAAAGCGAAAGCCGGGGATGCTGAAAAGTATTTCGGGAACTATCAATCAAAAGGAGCTAATATTATTTCTTCGCCGAGAAGTATTTTTATTGCGTTGTGGGCTTATTATTTTGGCAAGGATTTATTAACTTTTAACTTCGATTTAATTGAACCAAATTATTTAAAAAAATTAAATATTAAACAAGGAGTCTCAAAATGAAAAAAGGAATGATATTTTTGTTTTTCTTTATTGCAGCATTTGTCTTTGCTCAGGAAAAAGCGGTTCCAAGATTGCATATCGACGAAGAAAATTATGACTTTGGGAATGTAAAAGAAGGCGAAATAGTCGAACATGATTTTACAATAAAAAACACCGGAAACGGCGAACTGAAAATAACCAAAGTGCGCGCTTCGTGCGGATGCACGGCGGCGGCGCCAAAAAAGAACGTTCTTAAGCCGGGCGAAAGCACTGAAATACATGTCTCATTCAATACGGCGAGACGTTCGGGCGCCCAGCACAAATATGTTTACATTATGTCGAACGATCCTAAAGGCTCGCAAAGAAGAATTAAATTTGTCGCAAACGTTTTAACGGAGGATGCAATAAAATCTTTGCCGAATGCGCCGGCGCTGGAAATTAAAACGAATCAATATAATTTTGGTAAAGTTGAAGAGGGTTCGGTTGTTAAGGGAAGATTGATGTTTATGAATAAAGGCAAGACGGAATTAAAGATTTTGAAAATTACTCCTTCATGCGATTGCGTAAAAGCCGAAGCGACAAAAAGTTTTTTGAATCCCGGAGAGAAAGCGGAAATTAATTTTGAGTTTGACACTACCGGAAGAATTGGAAAAATGACGCGCACGGCGCTTATTGAGTCAAACGATCCGGCCAACTCTAAACAGATAATTACATTGTTTATTAACATTGTAGGGAAGAAATAGAAATGGCTTGGTTTAAAAGATCAAAAGAAAATATTTCCCCCGATAGTAAAAAGAGCGACATTCCCGACGGTCAATGGATTAAGTGCGATTCTTGCGGAGAAATTATTCACGTCAAACAACTTGAATTGAACCACTGGGTTTGCCTTAAATGCGATTACCATTTTCGTATCGGAAGCGCGGCTTATATCAAGATTCTTCTCGATGGAAGTTCGTTCAAAGAATACGATAAAAAAATGAAATCGGGCGATCCTCTGCAATTTACCGACACAAAAAAATATACCGACCGCGTTGTTTCGACGATTAAAAAGACAGGATTAAACGATGCGGTTAAAACCGGCGTGGGACAGATCAACGGACGGAAAGTTTCTCTTGCCTGCATGGATTTTAAATTCATTGGCGGAAGCATGGGCTCCGTAGTAGGCGAAAAAATTGCGCGCGCAATCGACCGCGCTTATGAAAGTAGAATGCCGATGATAATAATATCTCAGAGCGGCGGCGCAAGAATGATGGAAGGAGCGTTCTCGCTTATGCAGATGGCAAAGACCAGCACGCGTCTTGCCAGACTTGCGGAGGCGAAAATTCCTTACATTTCCGTCTTAACCGATCCGACAACGGGCGGCACTACCGCAAGTTACGCAATGCTCGGAGACGTAAACATCGCCGAGCCGAAAGCTCTCGTCGGTTTCGCCGGTCCGCGCGTTATCAAACAAACAATTGGAAAAGATTTGCCGAAGGGATTTCAAAGAAGCGAATTTCTGCTCGACAACGGTTTCGTCGATTTTATTGTTCATAGAAAAGAGATGAAACAAAAAATCACGCAGCTTTTGGATTTGATGATGTAAAATCATTAATAATGTTTTTAACTTTTGCAGCGCAGACTTTCCGGTCTGCGTTTTTTTTTGTTGTATAAAGCAAGGAATCGCTTAGTATCGGCGCGCGTAATCTGCGTTGAGCATTAAACGTCGAAGAAAAATATTTCAGCGACTTTTATAGTAATATCGGCAAGCCGTTGCGTAAATTTAGAACGCTCTTTTGTAGCTGTATTTAAGAATAAAACCGATTACGGCGCAGCTAAGAACAAGCCACAGTAAAGCCCATAAGGTTGCGGAAACTCCCGTCAGATCGGAGAGAATATCCGCGTCGTTTTGAATGAAGGAAGAAGAAAAGAGATCGCTGATAACATCGTAAATTGCGTATTCGATATTCAGTAAAGCAATAACGCGGAAGAAAATATTAGTAATACTTTCGTCAAAAAAATGCGGCAGGAAAATTAAGATGAGAAAAAAAATCAACCCGAAAATAATTCCCGCCGGTTGAGTCATGAAATTAGCGATTACTAAAAGAAGCGTTACCGCGGAAATGCCGGTAAACCATAAAAGATAAGACTTTTTATATGAAGCCGCAAAAAGAAGCGTTCCGAAAAGGAGACTTCCCGTGTAGCCGGCAATTGTAATTATGAAATGATTTCCGCCCGAAGTTTTAGTAACGCCGCCGAGATTCCAGAAAATGTCCAGCTCTTTTACGCTTCCGCCGGAGAAGATTGCCGCAAGAGCGTGAGAAGATTCATGAATAATCACGACAAATATTTTGAAAGGATAGAGCGGAAAAGTATTCCACAGAAACAACGACAGCGCCGCCGTTCCCGCTAAGATGAAAAATTCAATTTTCCTTTTCTTTTTTTTCGTTAGTCGCTTCAAGAGTAAATCGGGCAATCGTTTTTTTATGCGGATAGCGCGACAAATCCTTTTAATTGAATTTCAAATGCTTCCAAATCATCAATCAGTTTTTCGTAATTTTCTTTTAACGCTTCCTTGTTTTCGGCGAAAAGATTTTTGTAATATTCAATTCCGTCGTTCAAATTTGTTTGAAACGTTTCGAAATATTTCATCTGCTTGTCGCTAAAAGGAAACGCGGCTTCGTCCATTTTGTTTTTTAAATAATCCACATACATTTTCAATTCTTTAATGAACATGTGCGGACGATTACTTGTATTGAGAATATTAACTTTTCCATAAATATGCTGAACCATTTCAAGCAGAGAAAACTTTCCCGAATAGTAAGCCATATTTGGACCCGGGCAAACCGAAACCGCTTCGCCCTCCATAAGCGTGTTGAGATTATTTGCCAGAAGCGCGGAGCTTGCAAGCCCGTTGCATAAACATTCCTTCTCGGTAATTTTACTGAATTCTCTGTTATATTGCGCTTCGGAGAAATTTTCTTTTTTTAACTCTGCAAGTTTAATGTCTATATATTTTTTAGAGGCGGTGCAAATAGGAATATCGCCGTAATCGGTTACAAACGCTAAAATCTTCTTTGGGCATGCGCTTCCGGGCTGTCCGGTTTTTATAAGCTCCATTCTCTCAATGTCCTTAGTGCTTTTCTTAACGTTGTTGAACGGAACGCCGAGAGGGGAAGCGTTTGAAAGATAAAGGTCGTCTTCTCCTGCGTCGCTTAAAATCCGCATCGTTGTTTCGTCAACGGTTGTCGCTTCGGGAACGAGAAGGAAAGGGGAACCCCAGCCTACGGAATCGACGTTATATTCTTCAAGCAAAAAGTTATGTTCTTCCGCAGTTCCCACTCCGCCTTGAGCCGATAACTTTGTCGATGGAATAACGGCTGGAACAATTTTTCCCTTTTTAGTCAAAGCGTCTTTGAAAATTGCGTAGGTAGTTTCAAATAAAGTTTTTCTGTTCTTGTTGAATTCATGCAAAATAGGTCCGAGTAAATATCCGTCGGTTGCAAAAGCATGACCGCCGCAGTTAAGCCCCGATTCCACGCGGTATTCCGAAACCCAAAGCCCTTTCTTTGCAAAAAACTTTCCTTGAATAAACGCCGAGCGATAATCGCTGACTTTGATGATAATTTTCTTTTTGAAATTCCCGTTTTGGTCGGGATAGAAATCATCGAAGTTTTCCATGTAGCTGAAAAGTCTCGGATTCATTCCCGCCGAAAGAACAATTGAAGATTCAAGCGAACTGTTTGCATATCCGCGCAATGCGACGTGCGCGTCGTTTTGTTCGGTGGGAAGTTTCTCATTCCCGTTATAATTTGCGCCGTCAAGTTTGGTCATAATATTTACGTCGATACTGCCGAGAGTAAGATTTTCATCGAGCCAGCGCTGAATTTCTTGAATGCTTTTGTTGTTGGCAATCAATTCTTCGAAATGTTTTTTCAGTTCGGAAAAAGAGGGGAGCAGTTCAAAATATTTTTCCAATTCGTCGCGCGTTTCAATAAATGATTGTTTCAATTTATCGAACTTCATTTTAACAATGTCGTTAACCAAATCGAGATAAGAAGTAACTCTCTCGGCTCTAAAGTCTTCCGTTTTCGGCGTTATCGGCTCAAACGGAAAATTGAACATCTTCGAATAATGTTCGCGCATCTTTTCAATCATGTTGTGCTCAATGATTGATATAACCGATGAAATGCCGAGATGCGCTACTTTAATCGGCGAGTCGATTGTGTAACTTAACCCCATTACGGGTATGTGAAATGTATGTTGTGTTTTTGCGGTATTCATATTTCCTGTTTCAATTTATAAATTATAAAATTTAATATACATAAAATTTTTGATGGAATCGCGTCAATTATTTCTGCGCTTATTTTTTAGCCTTGCTCTTTAATATTTTCTTCCTTTTCTTGAGGGGAAGAACCTTGTCGATTACTTTCTTTTTTTTGTTATAGGTCTTATAAACATCATATTGATTCTGAAGATTTAACCAGAACTCGACGCCGGTGGAAAAATATTTTGAAAGTTTCATAGCCGTTTCAACGCTGATGTTTCTTTTCTCGTTTACAATCTCGTTTATTGTGCGAAACGTTGTTCCCAACGCGGAAGCTAACTCCGTCTGCGATATTTGCAGTTCATCCAAATACTCCTCTTTTAAAATCTGTCCGGGATGAAAAGGCGCTTTCTTAATATGTGTAATTCCATTCTCCTTAAAAGATGATTTATTATTGGTATGGGAAAAGGTTCAAACTTTTAAATGAAATGAGACTTGAACAAATCGTTCTGCAAAATTCCGTTCCATTATCATAAAAGTTTTCAAAGATAATACCATATAACGCTAAGCGTCATACGGTAATATAGCGAATAAATATTTAAACGAAGTAAAATTACTATAAATATTCATAAAAACTCTTTAATTTAAAATGCGATTATAAAAATAAAATTGGATAATTAAAATGGCGTTAAATAAACCGTTTCATAGAATTTACAGACCGATGAAAGATTTATCAAGCGCTGGTTGGAATGAAATACAATATTTAAGAGACCCATGTTACACTAAAAATAGGGAGCATTACACAAGAGCTTTTTTAAT
>JAADIR010000070.1 GCA_013151245.1 Chlorobiota bacterium | reverse complement strand
AATTTAAGAATGAATGAATGGATGATGGACTGAATGAAAAATTCAAATCGGTTGAACTGAAATAACTATTGTTACGCTCAAAATTCCAATTATCCATTTTCCATTCTCCATTATCAATTATCAATTGCGGTTTACCGCGATATGTTATTCAAAGCTTCCATAAATTCTATTATACATTAAATTACTCTACTTGGCGGGAGCCGTAGTAAAGAGAAAATACTTTTCTCTTGTTAGATATTTGAAATCTCTCGGATTATTTTTAACTTAATTAAGACATTCAAATTTATTTTTTTAGTTCAAAATAAGCCGAGAAAAAAAAATAAAAACATATTTGGATTTAATATCTTATTTTTTATTTTTGCGATGTATATTTGAATAATAAATTTTAAACAAATCATTCCACATAAAATCCTTTTGGGGTTATAAGTAATATATGAAAAGAACAGTACTGGATTATACGCTAAAAGTGCGTGTCCCGCTTGTTTTGTTTGTTGTTGCAATCTCGTTCATTGTTACGTTTTACGTCTCGCGGCAGGAAAGAGACGGCGTGGGCTATCATCCGACTCAACCTATTCAATATTCGCACAAACTTCACGCCGGCGATATGGGCATTGACTGCCAGTATTGCCACGTCGGAGTTACAAAGGAACGGCATGCGCTTATTCCTTCGGTGAATATTTGTATGAACTGCCACACAATTGCGCGAAGAGATAAACCGGAAATAATAAAATTAACCACATACTATAAAACCGGCAAACCGCTGAAGTGGAACAGAGTTCACAAAGTTCCCGAATTTGCTTATTTCGATCACAGCGTTCACGTTAATAAAGGAATAGATTGCGTTACTTGTCATGGCAACGTGCGCGAAATGACGACGGTAATGCAGATGAAATCGTTTACAATGACCGCGTGTTTGGATTGCCATCGTTATCCCGAAAAATATGCGCCTTACGTTAAAGACTTAAAACCGGGTCCGCGTTATTGCGCGGCTTGTCATAGATAGAGGGTGAAATGAAATTTAAAAAAACGTCAGTTGAAGATAGAAGAAAATTTTTCGGAAGATTATCAAAAGGATTTCTCGGTTTAACTATTATTTCCCTTATTCCGAAAGGGTTTTGGAAAAGCGCGGAAAAATCAAAGAGCGCAATTCCGGTTCATATCCACGAGAAAGCGGTTAAAAGAATAAACAGAAAATAATTGATTGATAAAATTTATGGACAACACAAAAGAATATTGGAAAAGTCTGGACGAATACGCCGGTAAAACAAATTCCGAAGATTTAAAAAAGAGCGAATTTTTAGAAGGCGTTACCGATGAGTTTTCAACAGAAAAAATGTCGAAATTTTCAAGAAGAAAATTTTTGGCTCTGCTTACGGCTTCGTCGGCGTTTGCAACCGCGTCGTGTTCGGATTATTACGATCAAGGCAAACTTGTTCCTTACACAAAACGCCCCGAAGGTTTCTTGCCAGGCAAAGCAAATTATTACGCCTCCTCTTGCGCAGGCTGTTCGGAAAGCTGCGGCATTTTAATTAAAACGCGCGAAGGCAGACCGATAAAAATCGACGGCAATCCGGAGCATCCGATTAGCAAAGGGAAAGTTTGCGCCAAAGGACACGCGTCGATATTAAATCTTTATGATCCCGATCGTCTTAAAGCTCCGTTCAAAAACGGAAGGAAAACGAATTGGAAAGTTGTCGATAAAGAAATTATCGCCGCTCTAAATCAAGCGGTTGAAGAAAAGAAAAAGATAGTTCTCGTTTCAAAAAAGATTGCTTCGCCTTCGTATAAAAGCGTAATTGAAAATTTTAAAATAGCTTATCCGACGGCGGAACATTTAAGCTATGAAGTATTCAACGACTTAAACAGAATCGGCGCGTGGGAAAAATCGTATCCTTCAACTCCGCTTCCGGCAATTGCGTGGGAAAAAGCCGACGTGATTTTATCGATTGATTATGATTTCCTCGGAAGGGAAGGAAACGTTACCGAATCGACGAAAAGGTTCTCTTCGCGCAGAGACGTAATGTCCAACGAGAAATTTAACAGACTTTACGTTGCCGAAGGCGCGCTGAGTTTAACGGGAATGAATTCCGATTATCGTCTTCGCGTTCGCACGGACGCTTATTTGGATTTTGTTACGGCGCTGCTGAACGAAATTGTTTTGGTTCAGTATGCAGCCGGTTCAAATTTGAATTCGGACATTAAAAATATTATTTCGAAAAAATCGCTAAAAGATTTTGCGGCTGAAAATAATTTGGATAAAAAATTGTTAGACTATCTCGTTGCCGATTTGATATCAAACAAAGGAAAAGCTATTGTAGCGGCGGGCGATAGTCAATCGGAAGAAGTTCATCTGCTTGTGAATTTGCTGAATGAAATTCTTGGCGACAATAAAGTATATGATTTTGACGCGCCGTTTGTTACGGAAAAAGTCAATCGTTTTTCCGATTTTAAAAAACTGACCGATGAAATAAACGCCGGCAATGTCGCCGCGCTGGTTTATTTGAACGTCGATCCGGAATTCCATTTTCCTGCCGATTTGCAATTTTCAAAAGCGGCGGAAAAAGTTCCGCTAAAGATTGCTTTGGTTGAATCGAAAAACGACACGTCGGCGAAAGCTGAATATGAACTTCCTTCTAGTCATTATTTGGAATCGTGGGGAGATTCGTTTACGCGAGCGAACGTTTATACTTTCCGTCAACCGGTAATTGCGCCGCTTTACAATTCGCGCCAGCCGGAAGAAGTTCTTTTAACCTGGTCGTTAAAAGGCGCCGCGGAATATTCTGAAAATATTTATCACGACTTTTTGAAAGACAATTTCCAAAATAACGTTTACAATAAAAAGAATTTAGCGGTATCGTTTGAAAAATATTGGCTCACTGCGCTGCATGACGGTTTTGTTTCTATGGAAACCGAAACTCCGGCGTCTTTGAAATTCAATGCGGATTCATTATCGGGAATTAAATATCCTAAAGGGAAATCGAAATTTGTTCTTTCGCTAAAACCGAGTTATTTCATCGGCGACGGGGAATATGCGAATAACGGATGGCTGCAGGAATTGCCGCATCCGGTTTCTAAAGTTACATGGGATAATTACGCCGCCGTTTCTCCGTCGATGGCAAAAGAACTTGATTTGGAAAACAATGACAAAATAAAAATTTCGGCAAATAATATTTCGCTTGAAATGCCGATTTTAATTCAACCCGGAACCGCCGATAATCAAATAGAAGTCGAGTTGGGATACGGGAGGAAGATTGTTGGAGCCGTTGGAAGGGACACAGGTTTCAACGCAAACGTATTTCTCAATTCGTCGGGTAATTCATGGGTGATTTCCGGCGTTGAAATTGAAAAAACCGGCGGAACTTACAAAATTGTTTCAACGCAAGAACATCACAGTCTCGACGATGAATTTGTAAAAGATTTACATCTGAAGCGCGGTATTATTCAAGGCGGAACGATTTCCGAGTACGAAAAAAATCCGAACTTTATTCAGGAAGAAAAACCCGAAGTCTTTAGCATAACGACTGAGCATGAATATAACGGCGTTAAATGGGCGATGGCGATTGACATGAACAAATGCACAAGCTGCGCCGTTTGCGTCGCTTCTTGTAACGTGGAAAATAACGTTCCGGTTGTAGGCAAAGACCAAGTTGCCGTCGGAAGGGAAATGCAGTGGATGAGACTCGACAGATATTATTCGGGAACGCCCGACGCGCCGATAGTAAGCGGTCAGCCGATGCTTTGCCAGCACTGCGATTTTGCGCCGTGCGAAAACGTCTGTCCCGTTAACGCCACAAACCACAGTCCTGACGGGCTGAACCAGATGGTTTACAACAGATGCGTCGGCACGAGATATTGCGCAAACAACTGTCCGTATAAAGTTCGCAGATTTAACTTCTTTAATTTCAGAGATCATTTTGAAGACGCATATTATCTCAACGAAGTTACTCCGCTCGTTCACAATCCGGAAGTTACGGTTAGGTCGCGCGGCGTAATGGAAAAATGCACGTTCTGCGTTCAAAGAATTTCCGAAGCCCGCTCGGAAGCAAAAGCCGAAGGGCGCGAATTCAAAGGGGACGACGTTGTCGTCGCTTGTCAGCAATCTTGCCCCGCGGACGCAATAGTTTTCGGCGATTCAAACGATATGGAATCGAAAGTAAGTAAATACAGAGAGCATCAACTCGGTTATCACGTTTTGGAAGAAACCGCCGTGAAACCGAATGTTACATATATTGCTAAATTAAGAAACACTCATTCGGAGGAAGCATAAGTGAGCGTTGTTGATTACACTCAAGAATTATCCGTTGTCGAAGGGAAACCTCCATTACGTTCTATTGATGAATTAATCTCGCGTCCCTTAAATACAAAACCTACAAAAGCTTATTACATAGCTTTGACTGTCACGTTAAGTATGCTGGGAATCGGCGTAATCGGATTACTGTTGTCATTTTATTACGGCACCGGAATGTGGGGAAATAATAATCCGGTCGGCTGGGGTTTTCCGATTGTGAATTTTGTGTTTTGGGTAGGTATCGGTCACGCGGGAACTCTTATTTCCGCAATTCTCTTCTTGCTCAGACAAAAGTGGAGAAACGGAATCGCCAGATTTGCAGAAGGGATGACGATCTTTGCCGTAATGACCGCGGGAATTTTCCCCGCTATTCACGTAGGGCGTCCGTGGCTTGCCGGCTATCTTTTCCCGTACCCTAATCAGCATTCTCTTTGGCCTAATTTTAACTCGCCGCTTTTATGGGACGTTTTTGCGGTTTCAACTTATTTTATCGTGAGCTTTGTTTTCTGGTATGTCGGTTTGATTCCCGACTTTGCGGTTTTAAGAGATAGAGCCACAACAAAAATAAAGAAAACAATCTATTCCGTGACAAGTTTGGGATGGAGAAATTCAAACCGTCACTGGCAGCATTATGAAATGGTTTATCTTGTGCTTGCCGGTTTTGCGACTCCGCTTGTGCTTTCGGTTCATACCATTGTTTCGTTCGACTTTGCCGTCGCGGTTCTACCCGGATGGCATTCGACAATTTTTCCGCCCTATTTTGTCGCCGGCGCGGTGTTCTCCGGTTTTGCGATGGTGCAGAATGTTTTAATTATTATAAGAAAAATATTTAAGTACGAGCATATCATAACGATAGATACGCTCGAAAAAATGAATAAAATTATGATGCTTACCGGCATGTTGGTTGGATACGCTTATGCGATGGAATTTTTCATCGCTTGGTATTCGGGCAACCCGATTGAGCAGTTTACGTTTGTGAACAGAGCGTTTGGACCTTACGCCTGGGCGTATTGGATAATGGTTTCATGCAACGTTCTTATGCCGCAGCTTTTCTGGTTTAGAAAAATCAGAAGAACGATTCCCGTTATGTTTGTAATAGCGGTTTTCGTAAACGTCGGTATGTGGTTCGAAAGATTTGTTATTACCGTTACTTCGTTGGCTAACGATTTTCTTCCTTCGAGCTGGGCTTATTACAAACCGACTTTAGTTGACGGAGCTATCTTGTTGGGCAGTTTCGGATTTTTCTTTACGTGGGTGCTCCTATTTTCAAAAACTTTACCGGTTGTTTCAATTGCCGAAATTAAATCTGTTATTGACGGCTCGCAACCAAGTCATGGGGAACATTAAGGATGGATAACAAAACATTATATTCTTATACCGCTCTTTTTAGAACTCCGGATGAAATCATTCATGCGGCGGAAGCCGTTCAAGAAAAAGGTTATGTTAAATACGACGTGAACACGCCTTATCCGGTGCACGGCATGGATAAAGCGATGAAATTGAAACCTTCGCGCTTGCCTTTCGTTTCAATGTTTTTCGGTTTTTCCGGCACTTTCTTTTCGTTGTTTATGATGTATTGGATGGCTTCTATCGATTATCCGGTTATCGTCGGCGGTAAACCGTTCTTCTCTTTCCCGGCTTACGTCCCGATTATGTTTGAGCTTACGGTTCTTTCCGCCGCGGTTATGACGGTAATTGTGATGCTGGCTGTATTTTTCAAACTTCCTAATTTACGTCATCCGTTTCACGACACCGATTACATGAAAGCCGTTAGTTCGGATCAATACGGAATTTCAATTGAAGCGGAAGACGAAAAATTTAACGAAGAAGAAATAAAAGCGCTTTTCGAAGAATTGGGCGCGCACAAAATTGAACCGATCTATTTTGACGACGAGGAATATACATTTAAACAGACCGTCTTTGAACCGAAATTTATTTCGTTGTTAGTGATCGTCGGTCTTTTGGTTTCCGGCACGACTTATTTCTCGCTGAATAAATTGATGAATATGATTCCTTTCAATTGGATGAGATTTCAATCTAAAGTAATTACGCAGGAAGAATCTACATTTTTCAGCGACGGTTTCGGGATGAGAATGCCGGTTAAAGGAACGGTCGCGCGCGAACATATTCCGTATCTCTACGCGGATAAACCGGAAGAAGCGGCGGTCAATCTTGTTAATCCGCTTCCGGTTACAAAAGCAAATTTGGAATTGGGACATACAAAATTTAATATCTTCTGCAGTCCTTGTCATGGTTATTTTGGCGAAGGCGACAGCAGGCTGCGCGGTCAATTTCCAAATCCGCCCAGCCTTCATTCCGAAAAAGTTAGAAATTGGAAAGACGGAAGAATTTATCATGTTCTTATGGAAGGGCAAAACTCAATGCCGAGTTACGCCTCGCAGTTAAATTACAATGAAAGATGGGCTGTGATATTGTATATCCGCGTCTTACAAAGGTCGTTAAACGCTAAGGAGACAGATTTATAATGAGTTCAGTAAGTGAAATTGAATACACTAAAAAAAGTATTCCTGCGCCGCTGAGAAATGCGGGTTTTGTTCTGCTGGCGGTCGGGTTGGTTCTTTCGCTGCTTGGTATTTTTACCGATCCGCAAAGAAGCGCTTTTAATAATATTATTTTATTAATGATGCTGATCAGCGTTTCGGTCGGTTCCTTGTTTCTTATCTCTTTGGAGTATATTGCGGGCGCAGTTTGGAGCACGCCGTTCCGCAGAATTTTTGAACACCTTGCTTCAATAGTGTTGGTTTTACCGATTGTCGCGCTTCCTATTCTTTTTAATCTTCACGATGTGTTTCACTGGATGCATCAAGAAGTTATGGACGCCGATCCGATATTGCAATCCAAAGCTCCTTATCTTAACGAAACATTCTTTCTTGTTAGAGTAGGGTTTTACTTTGCCGTTTGGATATTGTTTTATTTTCTTCTTACGTCAAATTCAAAGAAGCAGGACAAAACAAAAGATCAGAAATTAACTAAGCGAAACATAACAATCTCCGCAATCTTTTTGCCGGTATTTGCATTAACAATTTCATTTGCGGCAATAGATTTTATGATGAGTCTCGAACCGCATTGGTTCTCGACAATTTTCGGAGTTTACTATTTTTCGGGAACTGTGCTTGCTTCTTTATCCGCCGGAACTTTCATAATGGTTTATCTTTCAAAGAAGAATTTACTTTTCAAAGGAATTTCGGAAGATCATTATTACAGTTTCGGAGCGCTGCTTTTTGCATTTATTAATTTCTGGGCGTATATCGCGTTTAGCCAGTTCCTTTTAATTTGGTATGCAAATCTTCCCGAAGAAACGGTTTGGTTCCTTCAAAGATGGGAAGGAAGCTGGATGTATATTTCCATACTAACTATTATTGTTCATTTTGCCGTCCCTTATTTCGGACTTTTATCGCAGCCGTCAAAAATGAACCCGAAAAGGCTGGCGTCAATGTCGCTATGGATAATTTTCGCGCATTATTTAGATTTGTATTGGATTGTAATGCCGACATTTTCGGAGAGCGGTTTTGTATTCGGCTGGATTGAAATAGGATATTTCATTCTCGGATTGGGAATAATTATTTCCGTATTTGTGTTCAAAGCGTCGAAAGGAAATCTAATTCCAATCGGAGATCCTAAACTTAAGCGCGGTATTAATTTTAGACTTTAATTATCGGTTATAATATGAAAAAGAAAATTAAATACGAAAGCGAGATCAATTTTAAGGATTTAATAAAAAATCCGATAAGATTATTCGGACTTGTGTTCGTCTATATTTTTGTCGTCTCTCTTGCAATCGGGGTTTATTACGTCTGGAATTTGGATTATGTTACTTTTAACCGTATTCCCGGAACTCCGCTGGATACGTTGTATAAAGTCAGAGAGGTTGAAACGAAAGTCGGAACTAATCAGCCTTCAATTGATTTGGCTCTGGTCAAAACTCCCTCAAAAGAGATGCTTGCAAAGGCAAAGGAAGAATTTGTTAAAGTTTGTTCGGCTTGTCACGGAACGAGCGGAGAAGGAAACGGTCCGGCGGGAAGCGCGTTAAATCCGAAACCTAGAAATTTTCATCAGAAAGACGGCTGGAAGAACGGACGCGCATTTGGCGATCTTTATAAAACAATTCAAGAGGGACTTCCCGGAACCGCGATGGTTGCGTATGAATATTTACCTCTCGACGTAAAAATCGGGGACTCGCCCATTATATCCGTACGTTTGGAGATTTTCCTAAAATTACGGACGACGACGTTGCGTTTTTGGATATGGAATACGGAATTTCGGAGGAAATCAAAGAAGCGAGTCATATCCCAATCAAAACGGCTATTTCAAAAATCAGTTCCGAATTTGAAGACTTGGAAAGGAATATTGCTCAAGCGCTTGCTAACGACAAAAACGATAAAGGTTTTCAGCTGCTGCAGAAATATTCGAAAGACGGCAAAACAACGCTTGCCGTTTTTATTAAAGAATATAAAGGCGATGAAACGCTGGAAGATTTCATCTCCGGCGTAAGCTACATTCCCGCGCAGCTGCATTTTAATAACAGCATAGTCGAACTCGATAAAGATGGTTGGTCAAAACTTTTCGGGTTTATGATGAAAGTTAAAAAATCGGTTTCAAGTTAAAGTTGTTGGTTTTAATTGTGAGAATTAAGGTAATTATATGAAAAAATGGATATTTACATTTTTCGAGCTTATTCTGTTCGGCGGATTGCTTATCGTTTATTTTGTTCAAAGATTAAATTACCCCGACGCATTTAAGGTTGCGGGAGTTTACGTTAATTCGCTTATCGGCGGAGTTAACAGTTTCATAATGCTTGCGGTTCTTTTTGTTTCAGCAGTTTCGCTTGTCGCTTCAAAAAGAGGAAATAGATTTGTCGCAAAAAGTTTATCGTTATTCGCCGCGTCGTTTGCCGCGCTTTTATTGATTTCTCTGTGCGTTGAATGGATGAGCTACGCGGACGGCGGCATGTTTTACGGCGGAGAAGAACTTCTGAAGAAACCGCAAGGAGTAATTGCATTCTTTAACGTTTATTACTTGACGATTTTTATTTTTGCCGCGCACGTTCTTTGGGGAATGTTCCTTTCGTCGGTAGCGTTTGTTAAAATACATGTCGGCTCAATTACAAAAGAAAATTCCGGCGTTTTGGAATGCGCCAATTCTTTCTGGGGATTTCTAACAATTATCTGGCTTTTTATTTTCCCGTTGTTTTATCTAATTCGATAGGAACGATCAAATATGAATGGAACAAAAAATAATAATAGAATTTTATCTTACGGAACTTACATTGCGCTTTGGATTGCGCTGAATGTTTTGACCGCTTTTTCGATTGCTTTGGGCGGAATGGATTTCGGAGATTTTAACGTGTTTTTTATGTTGTCTATTTCAACCGCAATGTCTTACGCGGTTTTGATCTATTTTATGAACGTTAAATTTGAATCGTTGTTTTTTAAGCTCTTTATGATTGTTACAACGGTTATTCTTGTCGCGGTTTTTTCAATAGTTTTGTTCGGATATAATTTATAATTGAATAATTAAAATTAAAATATTTTAATTTTAGGAAAATTAATTTATGGATATTTTTGATAATAATACGCTTTCCCAATCGTTTATGAATTTGGAGCTTTTGAAGATAGTTCTCTTCATTTCAAATTCCGTTTTGTTTTCGTATGTGGGAATCGCTTTCGGAACTCTCGTTCTTTCCTTAACAATGAAGGGAAAATCAACGGTTGCAAAGGATCCGTTTTACTTTGAATTTTCGAGATATCTTGTAAGTTCGGGAATTTTCAAAAAAACCGCCGGAATTATTTTCGGAGTTGCTCCGCTGCTCGCTTCAATGTTTGTCTATACTATTTTGCTGCAGACTTCCGAATTCAGCGTAAGCGCCGATTTTTATTTCACAATGTGGCTGCTGATTGCGGCGTTTGTTCTTTTATATGTGTATAGAATCAGTTTAAATACAAAAGAAGTGCTTTCGGTTTATTCGGGAAAAGAAAATAATGAAAGTCTGAAAAATAAATTATCAAATCTTTCGGCTTTTTCCGCGTTGGCGCTTTTTCTCCTTTCGATGTATATTCTCGTCGGAGAAAATATGTACATTATGACGGTTAACTCCCGTCCGGCAAATAACTCTCTTCTGAACATACTTTTTGATAACAACACGCTAATTGAGTTTTCGTTTTTCTTTTCGTTTGCTTTTATGTTTGCCGCTTTGTTCTCATTGGTTGATCTTTTCAACGGCGGTTCAAAATTTGCCGCTCGCGACGCCGAACGCGGCGGAACCGCAAAGAGATTTTTAATTAAAACCGCTATGATTTTCGTCCTCTTTTTGCCGGCGCTTTATTTCATAAAAGTAATTTCCGTTCCGAAAGAAGCGTTGTCGTCGTCGTTTTTCGGAACCGTAATATTCATAATGTTTCTGCTTTTTATGATTAGCGTTTATTTATACTACATGTATAAAGAAGAAAAAATAGAATTTAGAGGAGCGGCTTTTTATGCGGGTCTTTTGCTGATTTCTTTTATTGCGCTTCAAAACGAATTTGCTTTTAATACGGCCAACGCACTGAATGAAAAAGCGCTTCTAGAAAAGTATAACGCGGATAAAATAGAAATGGAAGAAGCGATCGGAATATTTTCCATTCCTAAGTTAACCGGAGAAGATATTTTTAAAGCAAAATGCAGCGCGTGTCACACGTTTGAAACAAAACTTGTCGGACCGCCCTACAACGAAACAGTTCCGAAATACAAAGAAGATATTGCGGGGCTAAAAGATTTTATCGCGCATCCCAGAAAGATTAGAGAAGATTTTCCCATTATGCCGGATCAAGGTTTGAAACCGGAAGAAGTGGATTCCATTGCCGCGTATCTTTTATCTCATTTCAAATAATCAAAGCAAAAATATTTTATTATGAAAAAGGCGAAACGTTTGTTTCGCTTTTTTTTTGTATTCCAACATGACTGTCATTTCGACCGGGGCGGAGGAAACTCCAAAAGAAAGAGAATGAATGCTTGCTTGAATGGAAAGATGGAATGTTGGAATAATAGAATGTCATTTCGACTGAAGCGGAATGGAGGAATCTCCCAAAGGATGCAGAATGGCTGAATCTTGAATGGATGAATGAACAAACGGAATTCCTCGTTTTGCGCTTTGCCGAACGTAATAGCGGATGTTTAGGCTCCGCACAGCAAGACAAACAAAATGAATATTTATTTCAAAATCCCATCCACTTTTTATCGAATATACATTGCATAATTGAAGAAAAACATTATATTATTACGTAACAATTAATAAATACATAATAATATTATGAAATTAGACAACACAGACGTTAAAATATTGGATATTCTCCAAAACAACGGAAGAATAACAAACGCGGAACTTGCAAAAAGAATAAAAATCTCTCCGCCGCCAACCGCGGAACGGGTAAAAAAACTTGAAAATGCGGGCGTGATAAATAGGTATGCGGCAATTGTCGATCCCGAAAAGGTAGGGATTGAATCGTTTGTGTTTGTCGAGGTTACGTTAAACCGTCACGTTAAAGACTCGATTAATAAATTCATAAGAACGGTTAAGAAAATTGACGAAATCCTTGAATGTTATCACGTTACCGGCGAAGGAGATTTTTTACTTAAGGTAGCCACCTGCAACATTAAAGGCTATGAAAACTTAGTAATAAATAAACTTACCGGGCTTCCAAACATTCTTCATCTCAAAACTTCCGTTGTGCTTTCAACAATTAAGAATGAAACGGCGTTAAAAATAAAAGGAGAAACAAAATGAGCGACGAAAAAAAAAACGCAAAAGAAAAAAACTTTGACGACTCAAAATATTCGACGGATACGCATTTAATCTACGGCAAACACGTCTCCGACAAATGGGATTACTCGCATCACGTTACCGCTCCTATTTCTTCCTCGACTACTTTCAGACTCGACAGCGTTGAACGCGGCGCGCTCGGCTTTGTTAATTGGGCTGAAAGCAGCAAGCACGAAGACGAACCGCCGATTTTTATTTACGACCGTCTCGGGGAGCCTAACAAAGATATGCTCGAAGAAAACCTCGCTATGATTGAAAAGGGAGAAATGGGCGTAGCCTTTGCAAGCGGAATGGGCGCAATTTCCGGCGCGCTCGGCGTTTTAACTAAATCCGGCGACGAAATTATCGCGCACACAACATTGTACGGTTGTACGATTTCTCTTTTCTTGAATTGGTACCCGCGTTACAACATCAAAGTGAACCAAGTTGATTTAACTAATCCGGACATTATTAAATCTATTGTAAACGAAAATACTAAAGTCGTTTATTTCGAAACGCCCGCAAATCCGAATCTTGATATTATTGATATTTCTAAAATAAGAGAAGTAGTTGACGAAGTTAACGAAAATAGAAATGACGAAAAGAAAATTAAAATCGTAGTTGACAACACATTCGCAACGCCTTACTGCCAAAGACCTTTAGAACACGGAGCGGATTTTGTAATTCATTCGTTGACGAAAGGAATAGGCGGTTTCGGAACCGATATCGGCGGAATGGTTGTAGGAAAAAAAGAATACCGCGACAGACTTTTACTTTACAGAAAAGATTTCGGCGGCGTGCTTTCGCCGAGGAACGCCTGGTCGATTCTAACTTACGGTCTTCCTTCGTTGGCGATAAGACAGCGGCGGCAAATCGCTTCGGCGCAGATATTGGCTGAAAAATTGGAGAAACATCCGAAGGTAAAATTTGTTAATTATCCCGGATTAAAAGATTTCAAATTTTATGAATTGGCGCAAAAACTGATGGTTGATTTCGACGGTAATTTTGCTCCCGGTCATTTGATTTATTTCGGTTTGGTCGGCAAAGACGAAAACGAATCCAAAGAACTCGGCAAGAAAATGATGAACTACGTCGCCGATAACGCTTATACGATGACGCTGGCGGTTAGTTTAGGGCACACAAGAACATTGGTCGAGCATCCGGCTTCGATGACGCACTCGGTCGTTCCTACGGAGGAACTGAGTAAATACGGTTTGCACGCGGGCGGCGTTAGAATTGCGGTCGGACTTGAAAACGCCGGCGACATTTGGACGGACTTGGAAGACGCGCTGAATATTCTTTGATTCAATGAACAATCCGCCGCGGCGGATTAATTTACAAATAACAATTATTCTAAAATTGCGGAGCGGGAAAATAATTTCCCGCTTTTTTTTGATTTTCTCTTCTTAATCAATTCAAGACGAAATTTAGATTATTTGCGGCGTTCTTCATATTTTACGTTATGAAAATATTCGCATTCATATTATTGCTGCTTTATTCAACGCTTTCGATAACGGAAAACATAGACGAAATAATTCCGCCTTCAAAAAATCTCGGAAAAGAAACTCAAAGCGGCAAAATCCATAAAACAACGACCGTTGCTACGGAGAATCGAGATTCTATCAAAATTCATTTCTTTATTCAGCCGGAACACGAAAGACACATAGAGCGGTTAAAAAAAATCTGTTCGTTAACTTTAAAATTTCTTTCAAAAAATATTGGGAAATATCCTTACTCGGATTTATCCGTCGTCGATATTCCGAAGAATATACAAACTGCGGAATCGCTTAATGCAAACGCAATAGTCTTTGACGCGGATTATTTTCTGGCGAAACAATCGTACGAATTTGAAATTTCAATCGCTTCAAAAATCGCTTCGATATATTTTGGAAATATTGTTAAAAATATTTCGTCCGACGACGCTTGGCTGAACTACGGTTTATCGAGATACATAGCTCATAAAGTAGTCGAAAAAAACTATCCGCTTCAAATGAATACGTTTCATCTCGCCGGATATCTCCCGATTTACGGAATTACATTTCTTTCGTATAACGAAATCCCTATTATTTACACGCTCAGATATTTCGACGTTCCGCTGGAATCAAGTTCTCTTAAAAAATATTATGAGAATATTAATTCCGTTCCCATTGCCGGAAATAATAGCGACGCGCTGAATAAAGAGGAATTGGAGGTGAAGAACGTTCACAAACCGTATCTTTTTATGCTTTCGCTGGACAGATATTCGGGCGAAAATAATACTCTCGGAATAATTTCGGAATACTACAAACAAAGCTTGGTTTCGCCGGTTGGGAAAGACGGATTTATCGATATACTTTTGAAAACGACGCCGACGAAATACGAATTTAACCGGTACGCTTTGTCGGCATTAAATACCGCCGACAAATTCGATTATGCGGTCGATTCCCTTACCGCTATTGGCGATAACGAGTTTCAAATTATTGCTTCAAGAAAAGAAGCCGGAGTTTTTCCCGTGGAAATATTTGCTTACACGGAAAAAGACACTTTGAAATTCAGATGGGACGGAAAGAGCGTGCATAAAAAGATTATCTTTCAATCGAACGAAAAAGTAATAGCGGCGGAATTAGACCCGCGGCACAAAAATATTTTCGATTTGAATTACGCAAACAATTCTTTTATGCTTGAACCGGATTACACAACGTCCGTATCGGTCGCCATAAGATGGTTTTTCTGGATCCAAAACGCAATTATCATTATCGGCAGCGTCGGATGAAAAATACGATGAAAAATGTTTTGGTTCAAAGCGCGCGCGACGTTTACAACAACTTAAAATTCATTTTTCTCTTTTGGGGAACTAACGCCGTATTCGCTCTTTTGCTTACTCTTCCGTTATACCGGCTGCTCAATGAAAATTTGAATCGCTCTTTAATCGGCTCTTCGCTGACGCACGATTTTAATTATACGTGGTTTCTTCAGTTCTCGAATATTTTCAAAAGCAACATCGACGAACTCCCTTATTTGATTATTGCGGTTACTGCGATTTACACTTTAATACAAACGTTTTTCCTCGGCGGTTTGATTTCGGTTTTTCACTTTCCAAAGAAAAATCATTTTACCGATTTCTTTTACGGAAGCGTTAAATATTGGTATCGCTTCCTTAAAGTTTTAATCGTATCAATTGTTTTATACGCCGCTCTTTTTATTTTGAACGATTATTTGGGCGATTTAATTTCGTTTTTGTTTGTCGGAAACGGAAACGAACTCGCGGAGATTATTATTCGATCGTTGAGATACTTACTGCTGATATTTCTTATCGGAATGGTCACGATGATTTCGGATTACACAAAAGTATCGCTCGCCCTTGCCGACAGAGAAAAAGTTTTTAGCGAGATTAAATCGGTTCTCGTTTTAATGAAGAAAAACTTTTACTTAATATTTAATATATTTTTATTTGTCGCTCTCCTCGGCGCGGTTGGAAGCGTTATTTATAATTTTTTAGAAGCTCTGATTCCAAGCGAACCGGTTTACTTTTTGATTCTCGCTTTTGTTCTTCAGCAAATGTTGGTTATTTTTCGGCTTTATATTAGGATGTTTTTCTATTCAACCGAAGTGAATATTTATAAAGATATTGTCGCCGATTTTGCGGCGGTTGACATTAGCGATGATAAGACGGAGATTAAAAAATGAGCGTTCTTCCGGTTACCGTTTACGGCGACCAAATACTTAGAAAAAAAACAATTGAAGTTGAAGCCGTAACCGACGGTTTGATTTTCGATATAAAAAATATGTGGGATACGATGCGCACCGCAAACGGAATTGGGCTTGCGGCTAATCAAGTCGGGCTTGATAAATCCGTTTTTATTGTGGATATCAGCGAGGTTGAAGATTACGAACACGTTCCTCCGGTAGTGATGATTAATCCTCAAATAGTTGAGCTTTCGGAAGAAATCATAATAATGGAAGAAGGATGTCTAAGCCTTCCGAATCTTCGCGCCGACGTTGAACGCTCGAAAATAATTACCGTTAAATATTTGGATACGGACGAAAAAGAGCATATTGTAGAAGCGGACGATTTATTTGCCCGCGTTATTCTTCACGAATACGACCATCTTATCGGAAAGATGATTCCCGACAGAGTCGAGCCGCGCTTGAAACGAAAACTTCAAAAAGATTTGATGAAGATAATGAAAAGGGAAGTCGAGATTGATTATCCGATAACCGAAAGGAAGAAGGTTTAGCCGCATTATGAAAATTATCTATTTCGGAACTCCAGATTTTTCGATCCCGCCGCTAAAGAAAATCCTCGAATCGGAGCACGAAGTTTGCGCCGTTGTTACGGCTCAAGATAAACGGAGAGGCAGAGGGCGGCAAATTTCTTTTACGCCGGTAAAACAATTTGCGATGGATAACCGGCTTCCGGTGATGCAGCCGGCTACATTCAAAGACCCCGATTTTTTGAGACAATTAGAAGTTTACCAAGCAGATCTTTTTGTAGTCGTCGCCTTTAGAATTTTACCCGAAGAAGTTTTTGCGCTGCCGCCGAAAGGAACGTTTAATCTGCACAGTTCGCTGCTTCCGAAATATCGCGGCGCCGCGCCAATTCAATGGGCTTTGATTAACGGCGATAAGGAAACCGGATTGACTACGTTTTTCTTAAAGAAAAAAGTAGATACCGGAAATATTATTCTTCAAAAGAAAATTGAAATTTTCCCCGAAGATAATTTTGAAACGCTTCACGACAGAATGAGCGAACTTGGAGCCGAGCTTGTTTTGGAAACGGTTGAATTGATTGACAAAGATAAAGTAAACGAAACGCCGCAAGACGATTCTTTGGCTTCGCCGGCTCCGAAAATCACAAAAGAGATTTGCGAAATAAAATGGAGCGAAAACGCGGCGGAAAAGATTCATAATTTAGTCAGAGGGGTTTCGCCTTACCCCGGAGCGTTTTTTATTCATAACGGAAAACAATATAAAGTTTTTAAGACGGCGGTTGCGACCGATGTTAAATTGGAACCGTTCGAAATTAAAGAAACGAAGAAGGAAATATTTATCGGAACAAAATCGGGGACGATTGAAATATTGCAAATCCAACCCGAAGGGAGAAAGCGAATGACGGCGGAAGAATTTTTGCGCGGCTATTCTCTTTTAAAATGAGGAAAGTATGAAACTGTTGGATACGATTGGAAACACGCCGTTAATTAAACTTGATAAAATAGGGAAAGATTTAAAAGCCGATATCTACGCAAAGCTCGAATTTATGAATCCCGGCGGCAGCATAAAAGACAGAATCGCAAAGTATATGATTGAAAAAGCCGAAAGGGAAGGGAAACTGAAGCCCGGCGATACAATTATTGAAAACTCTTCCGGCAACACAGCTATGGGTTTGGCGCTTGTGGCGCGGCAGAAAGGTTACAAACTGAAAATTGTTATTCGCGATACGACAAGCCGGGAAAAAATTACGATGCTCAAAGTTCTCGGAGTTGACGTTATTGAAGTTGACGCCGCTATCCCGCCGGAAAGAGAAGATTCTTATAACAACCTTGCAAAGAATTTAGCTCTCGCCGATAATTCGCTTTATT
>JAADIR010000204.1 GCA_013151245.1 Chlorobiota bacterium | reverse complement strand
TCTTAAATTAATCTTCAAAATTTCTTTACCGCTGTGTAATAAAAAAGCAATACGCGCGGCAGGCAATAAAAAACAACTTGTCCCGATTTATTCCGATGCTTTTTGTCGGGGTGTTTCTAATCGGGAAGGATTTGCTATATATAGATTGCCGCGCTTCTCTTCGTTGCGTTCGCAATGACTCGTGTGTTCTTTGTTTTGAAAAGGCGTAATGACCCTAATGACAATTTCGGGTTAAAACCTCAAATCAATCTGAAGACTGATTTTGTTGTCGATGTTTCCTTCAATTTGCTGCAACGCGGAACTTATTTCCGTTTCGTTCGGTTTGTAGGTCTCGGCGTATTTGAACGAAATTCCAAATTGATCCCAAATTTTGTAACGCGCGAGTAAATAAACTCTCACGCCGTTTCCGAAAAGAGCCGGATTGTTCATTATTCCCGTCAAGTCGTTTTCAAATTCATATAATCGGGAGGCGTAAGAATCCGTACTGAAAAAGATTATCCTTCCGTAAAAGCTCAACGCTCTCGTCGCGCGATAACGCAAATCCTGATAAATCAAAAATCCGTTCTCTCTTTCTCCGATTTGGTCTTTTAACAAGTAGAGATATTCAATTCTTGTTTTGCTGTAAAGAAAATTCGAAGGCTCAAAATTAAGATCAATCCTTATGCTTTGTTTTAATTGTTCGACGATAAGATCCGATTCGTTAAAAATTTCAAATGCTTCTTTCTTTTCGTTTTTATAACGCGCGCGGATTGAAACCGAACGCGAGAATTTGTAAGTATAATTCACAAGCCATTCGTTTCCCGAAGACGGGAGAGGTATCGACGTTCCCGCAAAAGGAAATTTAAATTGATCAAAATAGAAATCGACGTTGCCATAACCCGTGCGCCATCTCAATCCCGTATAAATTCCGAATTCATTAATTGTATTTCCGTGCTCTCCAAAACCGTTTGCGTAAAGCGTAAAAAAGCTTTCGGGATAATTTCTGACTGAAACGAGGAAGATGAATTTTTTTGTCACATTAAATTGGAGAGTATTTATCGTTGCCAAAGAATTTCCGTTATAAGCAGTTTCGCCGATTACTGAGAATTTGTCGAAATAACCTTTGTATGACAACGAATAGAAAGTGAACTCTTTTCCTTTCAAATCAAAAAGGTCTCTCGGTTTGAATTCTTTGTCGTACTTTGAATGAAAAACCAACGCGCCGATCACAAGTTTGTTTTTGTATGTGTAGTCGATTCTACCGCCGAAAGAAATTTCGTTGACTGCGTCTTTCTTTGCCAATTCTCTTTCCGTTCTGTGAAATCCGTCGGGAGGCAGGGAAGTGATTTGTCCCGCCGAATCAATGTTTGCGTCCAGATTATGATTAGAGAAGAACGCAGAAATTCTGAACGCTCCGAAAGTTCCGCTTGCCGCGCCGCCGCGAAAAAATCTGTTTTCTTCCGCGCTCGAAAATCCTACTATGTTACGAGCGCGGCGCGTAACCGGATTTATTGCGTCGCTTCCTTTGGAAAACGCGTACGGGCTCCAGATTACAAGTCCCTGTCCAAACTCAAAACTGTAATCGCCGATAAGAATTTTGTTTTGAAAACCGATATTATTTCCTTCGGCGTAAAAAGTGTAATGATCGACAAGGGAAGTTTCGCCGGCGTCCATTTCCGCAAGAAACGCCATCCGGTATTTTTTTGCGTAAGAAGCTTTGAGGCGGTTATACGTCTTATATCGCGAGCCAAGATAAGCGTCTTCAATAAAGCCGCTTCGTTCCTGCAAATCGTATAAAGCGCGCGAACGGAAATCGACTCTCAGTAAGCTTAATGGAATTCCCCTTTGTTTCTTCGGGGCGGTTTCTATGGTCGGTTCTTTAACGATAATAAACGGTTTTAATTTAGCCGCCGTCTCTCTGTCGAATCCTTTAATTAAATTCAGCTGATTTACGGAAAAAAACTTATCCTCTTTTTCCCTGTAGTCAATTATCATTTTTGCCGATTCGTAATCCAGAAAAGGAATTTTCATTAAATCTTCGAGACTTGCGGTATTGATGTTGATCGGATTATTATGTAAATCTTCCAACAAATCATATAGCGCGGCGTTTTCATTGCCTTCGGTTGATTCTTCAAGGTAAGTTTCCAAAAGCTTTTCCGATTGTCTCAATGAATCGGCTTGAGCATAAATCAACCCGGACGAGAAAAAGAGAAAAAGAAGAAGAATCTTTAACCCGGCAAATTTCATAGCTTATTCAGAAACTTTTTAATAGAAGTTAATCTCGATTCGAATTCGCTGAAATGAACTAAAACGCTGGCTTGATGCGTTAGCCCAAGATCCGTATGCGTAAAGATGGAATAATCAATTTGGAAAAGCGAATAGTTGATCCCGATTCCCGCGGAAAAACTGTTCGGTTCGTTCATAAATCCCGCGCGAAGCGCAAGATATTTTATAATTAAATACTCAACGCCGATTCTCAACGAAGGCTTGAAGTCAATCTCTTTTTGAACCGCGGCGTTTATTGTAAATTCATCGATAACGTCGTAGCTCAATCCGAAATCAAAAACCATCGGGATTTGATCCGGTTGATTCCCGTAAGTTGAATGCGTTAAATTCTTAATAGAAAAACCGGCGCGTAAATTATTTGTAATATATCCGAGACCGCCGAAGTTAAATGAGAAAGCCGCGTCGCCGCCGTAATTTTCTATTTTTAAATTATTATAAACAACCGACGCCCCGATGAAAAAATTGTTCGCGATATTTCTTGAGAAGGCAATAACAAAATTAGTTTCGCGATACAATTCGTACCCGTAAATACTGAATCCCGCCGAAACCGTTCCGAATGAAAGCGGTTCGCTGTATGCGGCGTAACCGTTTGCAAGTTCCGAAAGACCGAACGGGGAAGGCGAATAATAAACGCCTATTTCTCTCCAGTTATACTGAGCCGTTCCGGAAGGATTGTTGAATATCGAAAAAACATCGTTGCTGAGAGCGACATTTGAATAAGACATTGCCGCCTGCCGCGCCGCCGCGTCCGCCTGCGCAAAAAGAACCGGCGGAAACAGCAAAAGAAAAAATAATAATGTTTTATAAATCATAAATATAAGATTTGCAAATCCGCAAATAAAAGCAAGTGTAGAAATGAAAAATTATAAGGAAAATAATTTTGAGAACTAAGATTTGTTCAGGTTGAAGTGAAACTTTCCTCGTCTAAAAACAAGTCATGATAAATTTGCTTAGTCTTTTTTCTTAAAGCGATTAGCGATAACATCCAAATAAAAAGAATGGGGATTAAGAAATACATTTTACTCTCCGTTATTTTGAAATATTATCGAAAAAAAACGGAATTATTTTAATCAATAATAATTCTTTTGAAAAAAGAAAAATATTCCGTGCGCAGACATTCTTCTCTGCGACAATGACGAAGAAGAAACGAAAGACGAGAAACGGAAAGATTACGCCAGCATGAGTCATTTTCGTAGCGCAGACATTCCAGAATTCTCAACTCTATCAAGAAATTTGCTTTCTGTTTTTTACTCGCCTCAAAACTAAATTGAAACAAAAATGAAAATAATTTGTTAAATACTTGATTAATAAATAAAAATTTAGTATAGAGTATTTAGCAATCATAATTAATGGGGGTTAAAATGATTCGTAAAGTAACATTTCCAAAACCGATTGAGTATAAAAACTTTCTACGAAAATCGATGAACCCGGTAAGATTTCGCCGCGATACAACCGGCAACCAAGTTGTTGTTTACGAAGGAGAACCGATTGACATTGTCCTTTCGTACGACAATAAAATCAAGCAGTTAATTCTTGAGGATATTGATCTTGCAACGGAAGAAAAATTACTCCGTTTAACAAAATCACTGATGAATGAAGCTGGCGACTCGGCGGTGCTGATTGATCAAAACGGCGAAATGGAATTATTCAATTCAACAAAATTAGAAGAGTATTTTACGGTAATGTAAATATTTTTTCGTAGATGAATAATCCATCGTAAGATGAGCGAAGATTTCGCCTTATGGGATTAACTATGCGAGATCGGGCTATCAAATACTTCTAAATTCATTTCTCGAACATAGATTTTACGCTGAGTTTTGCGATTGTCTTGCGGCTTAATCCAATGATCAAGACACAATAGAGGCGTAAAGAAAAATTAACGAACGTCAAACATTCTTTCTTTCATAATAGAGCTTCTACAAAATAAGATATTTAGATAATTTGTCATTTCGACCAAAGGGAGAAATCTCTTATTATGTGTAACGATCAGAAGATTTCTCATCCCGCGGTTGCCGGATTCGAACTTGTCAGCCTCCGGCTGAATGACAGAACGCTTATTTTGAAGAGACTCAAATGCTTTTCAAGATCAACGTAACTGAAGCGACATAAATACAAATGAAGATATTTTTCATTGTAAAACAATAAAATCTGTCTGCGTCTGCCGTGTGGGCGCTTCGTTAAAATTGTAAAATTCATTTCGCTGTTGCCGCTTCGTTTCGACGAGCAATCCAGCCGAAAATCCCGCTTATATTTTTTATCTTTCGAAGAATGCAAGTTGTTTAAACTTCCGCTAATTGAGCGAAGTTTACAACACAGCTTTACGCTGAAACTACGACGCCTCAATAAACTATCCGCAATAGAAATTTAGGGCAATTCAGAGTTTGGAAAGAATCGAAATTATAATAAATTAAATGTGGGAATCGCTTGAAAATAGAATAATAAGTGAATGTGTTTTTTTTAACAAACATTGGTTTATTATGATAAAACATGATGATAAAAATATTCTGAAAATAGGGTTGGTTCAAATTGCGCCGATATGGTTGAACAAAGAAAAAACCATCGAGAAAGTGAAATCTTATATCGCCGGCGCTGGCGATGAAAATTGCGATCTTGCGGTTTTCGGCGAAGGCGTGTTGCCGGGTTATCCTTTTTGGCTCTCTTTTACCAACGGATCGGAATTTAATTCCAAAACGCAAAAAGAATTGTACGCTCATTACGTAAAGAATTCCATAAAAATTGCTTCCGGCGATTTGGACGGTATTTGCCGGCTTGCGAAAGAATACAAAATTGCCGTTTATCTCGGAGTGATTGAACGGGCGGAAAACAGAGGCGGACACAGTTTATATTGCTCTCTGGTTTTTATCGACGCGGGGGGAAAGATTAAATCGATACATAGAAAATTGCAGCCGACTTACGAAGAGCGTCTGGTTTGGGCGGCTGGAGACGGCGCGGGACTGCAAGTTCATTCGCTGAAAAATTTTTGCGCGGGAGGGTTAAACTGTTGGGAAAACTGGACGCCGTTGGCGCGAACGGCTCTTTACGGACTCGGAGAAAATCTTCACATTGCCGTTTGGCCAGGTTCGGCGCGCAACACCTTCGATATAACGAGATTCATAGCGAAAGAATCGCGTTCGTTCGTTGTATCGGTTTCCGGTTTAATGAGTAAGGAAGATTTTCCGATTGAAACTCCCCATTTGGAAACTATTCTTAAAAACTCGCCGGCGGTTTTAGCCGACGGAGGTTCCTGTATTGCCGCGCCGGACGGGGAATGGATCGTTGAGCCTGTTGTTAGCAAGGAAAAATTGATAATTGCCGAAATAGATTTTAACCGCGTTCTGGAAGAGCGACAAAATTTTGATCCGGTCGGGCATTATTCCCGTCCCGACGTAACAAAACTAATAGTCAACAGAGAAAGACAGTCCGCGGTCGAATATAACAATCCTTCCGAAGCGCAATGAAAATTATTTTGTAACGCCGCCTCAAATTATCCGTTGCCGTACTGCCGCCGAGATAAATACTTTTAGATTAAGTATTTGGAATGATGGAATTTGGGAATAATGAATTTGAAAAAAAACTGATCTTTCGGTTTAACGCTCGGCAATCTTCAATCAAACTCTAATACTTCTGAAATAAAAAAAATAAAGATTCTATACAAAAATCCACCCCGAAAAGTAATATTTTCATTAGCTCCACGTTTCAACGTGGCGTTAATGAGCTGAAAATATATAATCCCAAAATGGTTTTAACTCGTATAGAGCTTTTCGGAGCGAACTCAGAAAATTAAAATATCAATAAACGAGATGATATATTCTTATCTGCAATTTTCAAGATATTGTGATACCGATTACAATTTTTATAGGAAGGAATCATTTCTTTATGGAAAAAACGGAAAAGGAGCATCTTAGAATTAGATAAAATAAATAATTTCATCAATTGGAAAAATTTTCCGATTTACATTAAGAGTTACTATATTGTTAGAGGAATAAATGTTACTGAAAAAGGGCGTTAACTAAGTTTACTGCAACTTATTCTAAATTTATTAAGGAGAACCACATGAAAAAATATTTTTTTTACAATTTAGTATTTTTATCGATTATGGCGTTTACAACAATAAATTCTCAATGGGCTAAAACCTCTAAAGCCGGGAACGGCTCGGTGAACGCTATCATTTCTTACGGGCAAAACGTTTTTGTAGGAACCCAAAACGGGGGAGTTTACGTTTCGCGCGATAACGGCGCCGCATGGTCTGAAGCAAACAACGGCATGTCCGGCTCGTTTATCGAAGCGGTAGATTTGCTTTACACGGGAGGAAAACTTTTTGCGGCGATTAAATACGGGGGCGTTTATGTTTCGTCGGACGACGGGGCAAGTTGGCAGGCGTCTTCAATCGGGCTTCCGGGAGACCAGTTTGAAAATCAACTTGCGGGAGACGGAAATCATATTTTCTTCGCCACGGATAAAGGCGTGTTTCATTCGAGCGACGCCGGAGCCAATTGGAGCGCAATCAATTCCGGCTTAACCGATTTGGACGTTCGGTCTATTTATATTAACGGTCAAAATTTACTTTGCGGAACGTACAATAACGGCGTTTTCAAAACGACTCTCGGCTCTTTTAATTGGACGAGCGCAAATTCCGGAATACCGTCGCCTTGGCACGTTTTACGTTTTGCCGGCAACGATTCGAAAATATTTGCGGGAACCAGCGGCGCGGGCGTTTATGTTTCGAACGACGGCGGACAGTCGTGGACAACTGCGGGCGGAAACGCCGCCGGACACGTAATTGCCGATATCGAAATGAACGGAAACAGTCTTTTCTGCGCAATCGGTTCGGGCGACGGCGGAGTGTTGTATTCGCCCGATTTTGGCGCATCATGGGTTATTAAAAATGAAGGATTCTCTGATTATCCCTATTCGGCGGCGTTGGGAAGCAACCAGACTACGGTTTTTGCCGGTTTGAACGGCGGCGGGGAAATCTGGAAAAGATCTTTAAACGATTTCGTAACCGGAATTGAAGACGACGAAAACGGATTTCCGGTTACTTATTCCTTAAACCAGAACTATCCTAATCCGTTTTCCAAAGGCTCCGGCGGGAACCCTTCGACTGTTATTTCTTATCAACTGCCGGAAAACGCATTTGTATCGCTAAAGGTTTACGATATTTTAGGCGCGGAAGTGACGGAGCTGGTGAACAAGGAACAAGCCGCCGGGAAATATCATGTTAATTTTTCGGCTGATTCCAAACTTGCCGCCGGAGTTTACTTTTACAGATTGCAAGCGGGGAATTTCGTTCAAACAAGAAAATTAATGCTGCTTAATTAAGGAAATACTTGCGGTTAGTTTCTATAAAAATCAACGAGGCGACAAAGAAAATTAAGATTGCGATAGATTGACGCGTCCGGCGTTGTCCGGACGCGCAATTACATTGGCGAAGCGGCGTCAATTAAGAAATCTCTGAAGAAGAAAACGATCAAAGATAATTCAACCTCGTAAGGTTTTATTGGAGTTTCTGCAAAATAAGAAATTGTCATTTCGACCGGAGTGAGAAATCTTTTAATTTACGCAAAGATCAAAAGATTTCTCATCCGGCGGTTGCATGGTTCGAACTTGTCAGCCTCCGGCTGAATGACAGAACGTTTATTTTGCAGGAATTCTATTATAATTCCGGAATGATTGAATGAATTATGAACGAAAAATATTAAGCCTAATTAAATATTTTGCCGTCGATGCTAAACTTGTACTACCAACGCGCCGGTTCAATAAAATATCTTTTTAAAGAAAATATTTATGTAGCATTTTATCTCTAAAAAAATTATAGAGTGAACTTTTTATTAATTTGGAAAATTATACAAGATAACATATCTTATATAAAGAGTTTCGTATAATTATACTAAAATAATATTTCATTTCTGTCAAATAGACGACACAATAAACGTACAGTTGTTCTTAATTTATATTTACACTTTTTTATTAATAATGGAGGCAAAATGTCTTACAAAAAAATATTTACACTTTCGATGTTAGCGTTTTTATTCATGGCTTTTTCAGCTTCAATAGCGCAGGATAAACCGATGAAAGATATGGATTCGCATAAAATGGAAATGAAAGCGAAAACGGTTGACGTAAAAGCCGCCGATAAAAACGGCGACGGAGAAGTTTACGCTTGCGGAATGTGCGGCGTAGTTCAAGACGAAGCGGGCAAGTGTTCCGGCTGCGGCGGCGAGTTGCATAAAATGAGCGTTAAAGACGCGGAAGCGAAAATGTCAATGAAAGGCGAAGGAATGCACGAGCGCATGGAAATGCACAAAGAAGGCGCAATGTCTGCCGCTTCTATCGACAAAAACAAAGACGGAAAAGTTTACGGCTGCGCGATGTGCGCGGAATTTTCGGATAAAGACGGCGAATGCTCGAAATGCGGAATGAAGTACAAAGAAATGTCAGTTAAAGACGCCGAAAAGAAAATGGAAAATATGAAACACAAAATGCAGAAATAATTGATTAGAAAGATTTTTCGTTCTTAAAAGAAGTTCTTGAATTCCGGGAACTTCTTTTTTTATTTTAAACGGTAATGTGTTTTAATTTGAGTTTTTTCTTAGAAAAGGAACGATGCAATAATGAAATTAATTCCAACCTCAGCGTCAACCGCTTTACAGTAATGGCTCCTACTATTGATTATAATTGTTTCGACGAATTAAACATTTAACAATCACCTAAATTGAGCGATACCCAAAACCAAATATGCTAATTTCTATTTCCCAATTTTCCATGTAGATTTTTGATTTTTAATTGATGGATATAACAATACTTATCAAATTGAAAAATACGATTTAATTTTTAATGTAAATTAGTTGTAAAGCTGAGATGATATTTAATTTTGGATATAACTATCCGATGGATAAACTAATTATTTTT
>JAADIR010000093.1:5138-18047 GCA_013151245.1 Chlorobiota bacterium | reverse complement strand
CTTTTGCTTGAATGCATCCAATTGAAATCATCGAAGCCGTAGCCAAAGCAACCGCGTCCGCGCCAAGGGCGAGAGCTTTCGCAATATCGGAGCCGTCGCGAAATCCGCCGGTGATACACAACGTAACTTTACTATTTACTTTGTCGAGATAATTCCGCGCTCTCCGTATTGCAAAAACCGGAGGAATACCAACGTTATCTTTTAAGAATTTCGGCGACGAGCCGGTCGCTCCGCCGCGGCAATCGATTGTAATAAAATCCGGTTCGGCTTTCAAAGCAAACTCAATATCCTCTTCAATTCTGCCCGATGCAAATTTAATTCCGACCGGTTTCCCGTCCGTAATTTCTTTTATATGCGCAACCATTTTCCGCAAGTCTTCCAAATTATTAACGCCGGAAAGTCTTCCGGGAGAAACGGACGGTTCCCCGGGTTTTAGATTTCGTATTTTCGCAATTTCCTCGGTTACTTTATGCCCTGGCAAATGCCCGCCGAGTCCGGGTTTTACGCCCTGACCGATTTTCAATTCCACTGCGTCGGCTTGAACTATTACCTCGTCGAGATGCGAAAACGCCGCCGTGCCGAGTTCGTAAATATATTTTGACGCCGCTTTCCGCTCGTCGGGAAGCATTCCTCCTTCGCCGGAACACATTGCGGCGCCTACTTCAGTTGTTCCTTTTGCGAGGGCAATTTTAGCCTCGCGCGATAACGCGCCGAACGACATGTGAGAAACATAAAACGGCATTTCCAATTCCAGCGGTTGCTTTGCCGTTTTGCCGATTACGGTTTTTGTGTTTACGCGAACGTCTTCGTTCAAAGGCATTTTATAAAGCTGCGCTCCGCGGAAAACTATTGTATCCAACCCGGGAAATTCCTTTGTTGTTTTCATTGCCGAATTTTCGCTTTTTCCGCTTCCGGCAAGTTTCTGGATTGCCGCGTCTTTTTCGTTCGGAATCAATCCGATAGGTTTTACTTTCCCTTCGTCTCTGAATTTGTGGTACCAGTGCCGTCCGTCGCAAAACGGTTTGTTGCGCGATTTACCGCATCGACACAAAGCAAAATGCTCTTCAGATTCGGGACGGTCTTCGTTTTCCAGTTCAATATTTCCTTTTACAAAATAAGGTCCGTTTTCGGTTATTTGAATTTCCGGCTGATCCGAAAATTTATCGTATCGTTTACCGTCAATCGAATAACTGAGCGCGCCGGACGGACATTTTCTAATAGTTTCAATTATTTTTTCAACCGTTTCTGCGTTTGGTTCTATCCAAGGTTCTGTCTGCATACGGAAAACTTTCGGAAGTCCGTCGGTGCAGAATCCGGCGTGCGAACAGATTCCCCGGTCGTCGTGAATTGTAATTTCTTTACCGGCGTATTCGTCCGATTTTCTCGGCTGTCGTCCGTCGAGCTTTTCGCTAACCCAGCCGATCTTTCCGTGCGTTCCGTCGCAGAACGGTTTTTTCTTCGATTCGCCGCAGCGGCAAAGGGCGACCGCTCTTTTATTCAACGGATAAATATTTCCGTTTGCTTCGGTAAGCGCTTTCAAGTTTCTTACTACTAACGGACCGTTTGGGGAAGTTGCGATAACTGCGTTGCTTTGTTTCATTTTAGTCTCTGAGAGTTATTTAACAATCATAAAATATGAAAATTTTGCGAGAAGTATTGTCGCCTTACGGACAATTTAAAGCGGGAACGGTTGAAAGGGATAAGTTCGGTTAGCAAAACTTATTCGAGATTTAATTTCTCCAGTTTGCTTCGGAAAGTGCTTCTCGGCAATCCCAATAAAGAAGCGGCTTTTGAAACGTTCCCTTTCGTTTTCCGAATAGCCCAAGAAAAAATTTCTTTTTCTTTTTCGCCGAGAAATATTTCGTAAGTCGGGTAATCTTTTTCTTCCGTTTCAACTTGTTGGGGAATCGTTTCGCCCGACGACAAATACGCGAACAATTCATTCTCCCAATCTTCCATATCGGAAAGAGCGATCATTCGTTCGACAAAGTTTTCCAATTCGCGGACGTTTCCGGGCCAATCGTAATTTTTCATTTTTTTCAAAACTGTTGGAGTTAGCAACGCTACTTTTTCTTTTGCGTCTCGCTTTATAAAAAAGTGTTCGGCAAGCAGCGGTATGTCTTCTTTCCTATCGCGCAGCGGCGGCGCTTTTAGCGGGATAATGTTGAGCCGGTAATAAAGGTCTTGCCGGAATTTGCTTTCGTCAACCAATTCTTGCAAATCGACTTTTGTCGCTACAATAACGCGAACGTTCACCTTAATTGATTTCGTTCCGCCGACGCGAGTAATTTCTTTTTCCTGCAAAACCCGCAGAAGTTTGACTTGCAGCTGGAACGGAAAATCGTCGATATCATCCAGGAACAGAGTTCCTCCGTCGGCTCTTTCAAAAAGTCCGACGTGCGTTTTAACCGCGCCGGTAAACGCTCCTTTTTCGTGCCCGAACAATTCGCTTTCCAAAAGGTTTTCGGGAATTGCCGAACAATTAATTGGAATGAAAGCGCCGTTAACGCGCGGACCGTAAAAATGAAGAGCGCGCGCAACCAATTCTTTTCCCGTTCCGCTTTCGCCTTGAATTAAAACGGTGTAATCGTTCTTTGCGACTACTTTGATAGTTTCCATTAATTTTAAAATTTGCCGCGAACCGCCTATTATCGTTCTGTTTTCAAAAAGTCCGAGCCGCTGTTTTAGATGAATATTTTCATCCTGTATTTTTTTGAATCTTCGGATATTATTCAGCGTCGCCAAAAGTTTGTCGGGCGAAAACGGCTTTATCAAATAATCGTATGCGCCGTATTTCAGCGCTTCAACCGCCGTTTCCACGCTTGCGTAAGCGGTCATTACAATTACTTTGCAGCCGGGCTGCAATTCTTTCGCTTCTTTCAGTAAGTCCAGTCCGCTTATTTTTGGCAAGCGCAAATCGGCTACGATAATTTCAAATTTATCCGATTTTATTTTTTCCAGTCCTTCAACGCCGGTTTCGCAGCTTGTAACGCGATAGCCTTCGTCTGCAAGCGTGTTTGCAAGCGTTATGCGCGTAATTTTTTCGTCTTCAACCAATAAAAGTTTCATATCATTCCGGAATTATTATTTTAAATGCCGTTCCATATTCTTTTTCGCTGTTTACTTCAATTTTCCCTCCGAAGTTGTCAATAATTCCCAAACTAACCGAGAGTCCCAGTCCGGTTCCTTTTCCGGGTTCTTTTGTAGTATAAAACGGATCGAATATTTTTTCGATATCTTTTTTGTCGATTCCTTCGCCGTCGTCGATAATTTCAATTACAATATTCCCGTTTTCGATACGGGTTTCAATTTCTATTTTTCCTCTTTCAGCGACGGCGTCTAACGCATTTAGAATTATATTCATCAGCGCTTCTTGAAGAAGCTGCGCGTCGGCTTTAATTGACGGGATTTTCGAATTGAGCTTTTTAATTATTTCGACGCGTTTTTCCGTAATTTTATAATCGAGAAGCGAGAGAACTTTTTTTACATTTTGATTTACGTTGACTTCTTCAACGCTTTGTCCTTTTTGTCTGGCAAAACCGAGAAGTTTTTTTACGATTAATTCGATGTTTGTAATTCCTTCGTCGATTAATTCCAGATATTCTTTATTTTGTTCGTCGTTGTCGGGATTCTTTTTTATTGAGTAAAGGCAGCTTCTTATTCCGTTTAACGGGTTGTTAATTTCGTGAGCTGAGCCACGCCGGAAGCGAGTCTTCCTATTGAAGCCAGTTTTTCGGCTTGATATATCTGCTTCTGCGCGTTTATTAATTCTTCTTTCGAACGCCGGAGCCGGCTGCGCATCTCTTCAAATTTAGCAAAGAGGAACTGCGCTTCGTTTTTTCCTTCAACGGCGCTTTTAGCTTGGTCAACGTCAAAATCCAAATGCTCCAATATTTCAATCAATTCGCTCAACGCTTTTGTTAAGCGGGCGCTAATAAAATATAACACCGTCAGCGCGCCCAAAATCACAAAGATAGTTGAGAAGAAAAGCATAAAATAAAGATCTTTTAATTTTGCTTGTAAACTTTCCGCGCTAAACCCGACCTTCATCACTCCCCATTTTTTGCCGGCAATATGCAAAGGGCAAACAGTTTCGATTATTTCGCCGTATTCGCTTTTTGATAAAACGGCGGAAATCAATTTGCCGGTTTTATTGATTATAATATCCGACGAATCAATTTCAATGAAATTCACTTTTCTCCAATCGGTATGCGCAATGATTTTATTTTCATTATTTACAATTTTGATGAATTTTATATGAGAGTCCTCGCTTTTGTATTTATTGACAAGCGAACCGAGTTCTTCTTCAATTAAAATATTACTTGTTTCGTTTCTGATAAATTCTTTTATCGCCGGAATAGCAAACGCCTTCGTAATATCTTCGGCGCTCCGCACGGCATTTTCGAGCATTAGCGCGCGCCAGCTGAAAAGAATAGCGGCTGAAGAAACGATCATAATAACGGTTATCACAGAGCCGGTAAAAAGCAATATTCTCGTTCGCAGCGCAAAATGCGATTTTAACAAAGGCGACATTTTAGTTTCGCTCCGGAATCATTTTTTTCAATCCGAGATAATCTTCGTTTTTTGCTTTAACAAATCCGAAAGAAAACTCCGGGTCCCAATCCTTAACGGATTTATCGTTTTTTGAAGCGAGTAAAATCTTCACAAGCGCGTTAACTTTCGCTTTATCGCTCTTCCGAGAAATAACAATCGGCGAACCCGGAATCGGTTCCGAATAAGCGACAACTCTAATTCCCTTTTCGGCAAATTCCTTTGCAACTCTGTCTTTTACGACTCCGGCGTCAAAATTTCCCATTAAAACTTGCCGGACGACCGAATTATGATAATTGAAATGTTTGATTTCCTTCAGCGACGAATCCGACAGTCCGAATTTTTTCAATTCGATTTTCTGCAGCCAATTTCCCGAAAAAGCCATCGGCGAAGGCAAAGCGACGCGCTTGCCCGCTAAATTTTTTACCGTGTAAATATCCGAATTTTCTTTTACAATTAATGCGGAGCGGAAAAACGGTTTTCCGTTTTCATCCAGCGGTTTTAAAACGGCTTTCAGATTGCCGTTCATTTCTTTGATAAAAATATACGAACCGAAAAATGCGGCTGTAACTTTACCTTGGTTTAATTGCCGTAACGTCTGTCGATAAGAAGAACTTAATTTCAACTCAAATAAATAGTTGCTCTTTTCGGATAAATAATCCATTATCGGCTGATAACCTTCGTAGATTTTTTCAGGGGTAAATCTTGAAACGACTCCAATATAAACCGTATCTTGGTATTTTTTAACCGATTGATTTTTCAGCGCGGAAAGTTCGAAATTACGGCTGATGTCCGTCACTTCAAAATAAAGCAGAAAAGCCGCCGCGGTAAAAACCGCTAACGCAATGAAAACGAATCCGATTGTTTTTTTGGATATGCGCATTAAAAATCTTTGTGAATTCCGAATGATTTTTGTTTGCCGTTAACTTCATTATAGTGCAAATATTTCCAATTATAGTATTTCAAGCTAAATCCTTCCCGATTTTCACAGAATGCTGCGCAAAAAACATCCTAAATTATTGACTGCCTCGTATAACTGCTATTTTATTACACAGCGGTAAAGAATCTGTGAATGAATGAAAAATTCAAACCGGTCAAACCGAAACATCAATTATTATGATTGGGATTTTATTATTCTCCATTGTCAATTGTCCATTCTCCATTATCAATTGCGGTTTACCGCATTATTTTACCATTTCAAAACGTATGCCGAACCATTCAACGAAATATTCGTTTGAAATTGCTGATTTTCAACAATATCCGGCAGAAATATTGGCGAAATATCGTCAATCCTCCGGCGAAATACAAACATATTGACGAAATATCGCCGCAACTCTTTTCCGTTTCAAAACGCCTTTAGTCATATTTAATAAGAAATCCTTCGTTTTTTCTCAAATTTTAAGGATTTTCATCAAGCCTAAAAAAATGGCACGCGCTTTGGCTATATATATTTTTTTCGCAAAACAAATTTATGGAGAAACAATGGCGCAAATGGAAATAGGAAAAGAATCTAAACCGAGGTTTGAGTTCAGAACGTTCGGGCAAAACTTCGACGAAGAATCGTTTTTGTTATCAAGACTTTCCGCTCCGGTTCCGGAAAAAGTTTGGGAACGAACTTCCGAAGAAATTTACATTCTTTCAAAAACAAACGACGTTAATAATACCAAAATTAGAAACGGAAAGATGGACATTAAAACTTTCGTGCAGGTAAAAGAAGGTTTGGAACAATGGAATCCGCTAATGAAAGGCGAATTCCCGATTTCGAAAGAAACGTTAATAAACGAAGTCTTTCCGGCGTTCAAAGTTGAAATGCCGGAACTCACAAAAGAGAATTATTCTCTTGAAGAGTTCATTCAAATGGTAAAAGCTCACAAAGACTTAGCCGCCGTGCGGGTTAAAAAACTTCGCTTCGGGTATATGGTTAACGACACGATCTGCGAATTTGCCGAAGTTCTGATTAACGGCGCAAAAGTTTACAGCATTAATTCCGAATCGACCGAAATTGAAGATATTTTGAAAACAATGGAACAGACGGGAATGAATCAATACGAAAACATTAACTATTTGCAAGCTATAAAAAGAATTATCGGCTGGATTGACAAACCGCTTGCAAACGAAGAGTTTTAATTAAATGTTTGAAAAATTTTAACGGGAAAAGAAATGGGCAAAGAGATTGAAAGAAAATTTTTAGTGAAAAGCGACGCCTTCAAAGCCGCGTCGAAAAAATCGAAAAGGATAACGCAAGGTTATCTTTCTTCCGCGCCGGAAAGAACGGTTCGCGTGAGAATTAAAGGCGATAAAGGATTTATTACGATAAAAGGAATTGGGAACGAAAGCGGAGCTTCGCGTTTTGAGTGGGAAAAAGAAATTCCCGTTGACGAAGTAAAAGAACTGCTGAAAATCTGCGAACCGGGAATAATCGATAAAACGCGTTTTCTCGTCGAAGTTGGAAATCACACTTTTGAAGTGGATGAATTTTACGGCGATAACGAAGGATTGACAGTCGCGGAAGTTGAACTTCAAGAGGAAAACGAAGAATTCGAAAAACCGGATTGGCTAGGCGAAGAGGTAACCGGCGACGTGAAATATTTTAATTCGATGTTGATGAAAAACCCTTTTAAAAATTGGAAATAGTTTTTCCCGAGCGGTTCATAATTACATCCCTCTTGAGCCGCTCTTTTTCTTTTTCACAAAGTAAATTGAGAGATGACGGATAAAGAAAAGAAACAGATAGACGCGGAAACCGAAAACGGCTACGATCCGCTTGATATGAATAACTACAAGGTCGAAAAACTCCCGACGAGGGAGAAAAGCGGCTTTGAAAAAGCGCTCTCCATAATCGGCGGACCTCTTGCAATTATTGCTTTCGTACTTATCGGGTATGTAGTTGAAATACCTTTCTTACAAAATATAAATCCCGAACAGCTTACTTCGGCGGCTAAAGCCGAATATAATAATCCGGCGCGGGTTCTATCGCAAACCACAGTTTACGATTTGCCCGATTCGCTTCAGACGTTCTATTTTTTCGTTAAAAAAGAAGCGAAAAAAGTTAAAAATAATTACAACGCCTGCGTTAATTTCGGGGAAAAGTTTGAAGGGAAAGAAAAATTGGCTTGGCGGGAAATGAAAGCGGACGCTTTCGGGAAGAAAAACGCTTTGATGCTCGCCGTATTTCTTGCCGCTATTATTTTATGGATGACCGAAGCGGTGCCGAATTATTTAACTTCTCTAATTTTAATCATCGGGCTTGTGCTCACAAACGTTTTAACCGAAGTTAACGCTTATCATCAACTCGGGCACAAGGTAATGTGGCTGAATATACTTTCTTTTATATTGGCAAGTATGTTGGTGAAAACCAAAATAGCCAAACGCTTTGCGCTCTGGCTGATTGTAAAATACGGAAAGAACGCGACTATGATAATCCTCAGTTTTATAATTATCAATTTGGTTCTTTCCGCTTTTATTTCGGCGACCACGGCGAAGGCGGCGATTCTTCTGCCTATATTTATGGTGATTGCGGCGGTTTACGGCGCAAACGGCGGAAAGGATAAAAACAATTTCGGACGTAATCTTGTTCTGCAGAATCTGTTTCAGATAAACGTTTCAGCCGGCGGATTTATTACCGGCTCCGGCGCAAACCTTCTCGCGGGCGCAATGATCGCGGGCGCGATTGGAATCGACGATTTTCTTTACGGCGACTGGACTTCGGCGGCGCTGCCTTTGGCTTTGATACTCATTTTAATCGGATGGTTTGTGGGAACTAAAATTTTCTTCCCTCTTCCTCCCGAACAGAGGAAACCGCAAATTGCCGGCGGAATGGCAATGCTGAAGGAAGAACTGAAAAAAATGGGTCCCGTAAAAATGGAAGAATTGAAAGCCGTCATAATCTTCGTCGCCGTTCTCGCTCTTTGGGCGACCGATAGATATCACGGAATAAGCAAAACCGCCGTCGCTTTCCTCGGCGCGGTCGTTGCGCTTCTGCCGAAAATCGGAATCGTTAAATGGAACGACGTCGATATTCCCTGGCACTTGCTTTTATTCTCCGCCGGAGCTTACACTTTGGGAGCCGGATTAAAAGTAACCGACTTAGCTTCGATAAGCGTGAATTCGCTTTTCGATTCTCTGGGATTGAACGATCAAACGCCCTTTTGGGTTCTCTATCTTCTCCTAACGGCGGGAATGGTTTTCAGCTCGCTGATTTTCCAATCGAAAACTATGAGGACGTTAATCTTTATCCCGATTGCAATCGGAGTTGCAAACAGATTCGGCGTGAGCGTTATGAGTCTTGCGTTTCCGGCGGCGCTTTTAATCGAGCACGTTTACGCGCTTCCGTTCAACAGCAAACCGGCGGCGCTGCTGTACGTTACCGATCAATATAGCTGGGCGGACACTTTCAAATTCGGTTTGACGATGCTCGTCGTCGCTTGGTTTATGATTATTATTTGGGGCGAAACGTGGCTCAGGTTTCTCGGATATACGCCTAACGGAGTGTTCGGTTTATTTTGAGATTATTCGATTGTTTGGTTTTGCTTAAATATTGCGTTTTGGGTTTAATGAAAGAGAATGTTTAAACGGCTGAATGAATATAGATTTTTATTTGTCAACTAATTATCTATATTACATTTTTTTTCGAATTTCGCGTAAAAGCCGTTTCGGAACAAATCTTTTAAAAGGAGAATTTTTAAAAATGTTAAATCACGAAATCAAAATCCACGACAGAAAACAGTTTGAACTTAAACTGCATTATGAGTTTAAACGAAAGCGGCGCAAGGGAGAATACTTTGTAGAAACTTATTTTTTCATTCCGAATACTTTAGGAATAAATAAACTTACGTTTCATAAAAAGAATTTTTACGACAGCGTTAAGAATTACATTCGCTTTGCAACTCCCAAGTTTTCGTTTGAAGAATTGATTTTAGAAGATAATTCCCCGCTGCTCAAAGCGTTCGCAATCGCTTCGGAAAACAAAACCGACCGATCCGATCGTTTTTTTGAAAATTTTGAACACGAAGTAAAAATGTTCTGCGCTATTTTTGCCGCTTCCATCCGTAAAAACGCTTTCGACGTAGTGAAAATTGAACCGCGTAATTTTGAATTTGCGGCAAATAATTTTGCAAAACTTTCGGCAAAAACGATTGACAAATTCAGGGAGCTTGAAAAACTCGTAAAAAAAGATGAAAGGATTTATGAAATTTTCCAATTCGGCGACGAATATGTAAGTCTCGTTTACGAAAAATATCTCTTTTTTGTTCTGGATGAATATCACAAAAAATTCTCGCACGAAAATTCCGAGTTCCAGATGAAATTTCTTTCTTTTGTAAAAGAAGAAGTTGACCGTAGAAAAGAAAAAAAATATACTTCAATTGTCAGAGACGATTCGTCAAACGAAGAGATGCTTTTCCGGTTTAACACGCTGAAGAAATATTTCAGCAGCGTTCTTTCCTTAGAAACGGACGTGGAAAAAGAAGGAACTGTTTTAGAACAGATACTTTTCAGCATCGCCGCCGGAATGGCGATGCTTTTTGCAACGGCGGCCGCCTTTTGGGGCAGAAGCGCGTTCGGAACTTTTACAATGCCGTTTTTTGTTCTCCTTGTCGTCAGCTATATGTTCAAAGATAGAATAAAAGAACTGCTGCGCGAAATTCTGAAAAAAAGCGTTTTTAAACATCTCTTTGATTATAAATATAAACTCTTTATCGATGAAAAATATAAAGTGGGAATCATCCGCGAAAGCTTTGACTTTATTAAAATGAAAAAACTCGATAAAGAGATTTTCGATATGCGTCAGCAATTCAAAACGCAGGAGTTCGACAATAAATTTCAAAAAGAAAAAGTTATTCTTTACAGAAAGAAAATTAATCTGCGATCGAAATTTCTGAAAAAACACGGCGGCGAAGGATTGCATGCAATTACCGATATTTTCAGATTCGATATTACCCGACTGCTCAGCAAAATGGACGACCCGCGGAAACCGCTTTACGTATTGACAAAAAAAGGCTATAAAAGAATTTCCGGCAAACGCGTCTATCACGTCAATTTGATTTTACGAATAGTACGGAACAAAGAAGTTCAACTTAAACGGTTTCGGTTGGTTCTTACAAGAAAAGGAATTGACAGAATTGAGCCCATTTTTGACGAAACAATTATGGGAAAAATATAGCGATGAATTTTTACAATTATAGTATTACAAATTTCGCGGAACGCCGCGCGTAAATTCATCCCGATAAAAACACCCCGACAAAAAGCGTCGGGATAAATCGGGACAAGTTGTAATTTATAAAAAAATAATTTGAGAATGAATAAATGAATTATGGAACGAATGAGAAATTCAAACCGGTCAAACTAAAAAATAAATTATTATGCCCTGGATTCCATCATTCCAATTCTCCATTATCCATTTTCCATTATCAATTGCGGTTTACCGCGTTAGGGATATGTAAAAATATAGAATATTTACGGAGGAACAATGCCAGTATTATTTAAAAAAACGAAAGCCCTGGAAAAAAAGATCGACGATTATTTAGACCATGTCATAAAAGGCGCTTTTCTCTTTCGCCTCGGTATTAAATACTATATGGACGGCGACTTGGAAGAATTGGAGAAGCGCATCAAAAGCATCAGCGAATGCGAAAGCGACGGCGATAAACTGCGCCGCGATATAGAAAGCAGTCTTTACACGGAAACCCTGATTCCCGAATCCCGCGGAGACGTTCTCGGTTTGCTTGAAGCCTGCGACAGAGTTTTGAATATAACGGCGGAAACGCTCAGCCAGTTCTACATTGAACTTCCCTATTTTTTGCCGGAAATCAAAGAAAATTATATCACATTAACCGAAGTATCTATGAACGCCGTAGATGAAATGGTCTCGGCGGTCAGAGCGTATTTTAACGACGTAACGAATATTCGCGACTACATCCGTAAAGTTCAATTAAGCGAAAGCGAATCCGATAAAATTGCGCGGAAAATTAAACGCGTTGTCTTTCGGACCGATATTCAGTTAAGCCAAAAAATGCACATGAGATATTTTGCTCTCCATATCGAAATAATTGCCGACGAAGCGGAAGACGTATGCGACAGACTTTCAATAGCCGCAATTAAACGTTCCTTATAGGTTGGAAAGGAGAAGAACATTATGATTTGGTTTTTTCTTTTAAGCGGATTGTTTTTGGGCTGGTCGCTCGGAGCTAACGACGCCGCAAATATATTCGGCACTGCGGTGGGAACAAAAATGATCCGCTTCAAAACCGCGGCGATAATCGCTTCCGTTTTTGTAGTATTGGGAGCCGTTATCAGCGGCGCCGGAGCGACTCATACGCTTGGGAAATTGGGCGCGGTTAATGCAATTGCCGGCTCTTTTACCGTCGCCCTGGCGGCTGCGGCTACCGTGGCTTGGATGACTAAGCTGAAATTACCGGTGTCAACTTCGCAGGCGATAGTCGGCGCAATCATTGGCTGGAATCTGTTTTCCGGCTCGCCGACAAATATGGATTCTCTTACGAAGATTGTTTCAACTTGGGTTATTTGTCCCCTCTTAGCCGCTGTTTTTGCTTTCTTAATATATAAATTAACGGCGAGATGGATTCTTAAATTCAATGTTCATCTGCTGAAACAAGACGTTTATACGCGAGTGGGTTTAATTCTTATCGGCGCGTTCGGAGCTTATAGCTTGGGCGCAAACAATATTGCAAACGTAATGGGCGTTTTTGTTCCCACTCATCCTTTCGACGATTTGACATTTGCAAATCTGTTTACTCTTTCGGGAACTCAAGTATTATTTCTGCTCGGCGGACTCGCCATAAGCGTGGGGATTTTCACTTATTCAAAAAAAGTAATGTTTACGGTCGGCAACGATATATTTAAACTTACGCCGATAGCGGCTTTAATTGTAGTGCTCGCCGAATCGCTTGTGCTTTTTCTCTTTGCCTCAAAAGGTTTAGAACAGTTTTTGTTAAGCTATGGTCTTCCTACAATTCCTTTGGTTCCGGTTTCAAGTTCGCAAGCCGTTGTGGGCGGCGTTATCGGAATTGCGCTCGCAAAAAAAGGCAGAGGAATAAATTACAAAATCTTGGGCAAAATCTCTTCCGGTTGGATTACAACTCCCGTTGCGGCGGCGGTTTTGAGTTTTATTTCGCTCTTTTTCGTTCAGAACGTTTTTAATTTAAATGTTTATCAAGAGGAGAGCGCAAACAACATCATCAACGAAGCGACTGTTGAAAAGGGAATCAATGATTTTTCATTAAATCTTTACGACGCTTCCAAAAATAACTTGAGCGAATTCAATTTAAATAAAAATTTATTTCAACTAACTAAACAAATAACAAAAAACGGAGTAACAGATGAAACGTTTTAATATTTTTC
>JAADIR010000093.1:0-5074 GCA_013151245.1 Chlorobiota bacterium | reverse complement strand
AAAGGCGACAACGAATGGCGGCACGGCATACTTTTCTGGACGTCCGACAACGGCGATTTTGAAGGTCGGTTCGACGGTAGAGGATTTATTAACGGAGCTTATTTCTTCGAAGGCGAGAATGAAATGAGCAACGGAACTCATTTGAGAAAAGCCCGCCTTGCCATTAAAATGAAATTATGGAAAGATTGGCGCACAGAATGGGATATGGACATTGCCGAAGGTATTGTTGAAGTAAAAGATATGTTTTTAAGCTACAACGGATTTAAAAACTCTCACATTAAATTCGGTCATTTCAAAGTTCCTTTCGGTCTCGAAATCTTAACGTCGTCGCGGTACATTGTTTTCCCCGAAAGAGCTTATCCGGCGCTTGCTTTCAAAATGGGAAGAAGAATGTCTATCGAATATTCAAAATGGGGGAAAAGCTGGAATGTTAGAGCGACGGTTTTCGGTCAAACTTTCGACACGAATAAAAATAAAACCATCGACGAAACCGGCGGCGGCGCCGCGTTGAGAGTCGCTTTCGCTCCTATTCAAAACGACGATATGATTCTCCACATCGGCGGATCGACCGTTTGGGAAAGACCCGACGACAACAACTGGATTGTCGATTACAAATCGGAACCGGAAACTAAAATAGGCGACGTGGAAATTTTAGACACCGAATTAATTAAGAACACAAGCTACACAATGCGTTACGGATTGGAAGGCGCATTCGTATATAAAAACTTCCATCTTCAAGGCGAATACCAAATGGTTAACGTAGCAAGATTTGAGGGCAACTCCGACGCAAGTTTCAACGGCGGTTATGTTTATTTGACTTGGACAATTACCGGCGAATCCCGCGCTTGGGACCCGACCCAAGGCGAATTCGGTCAGCTAATTCCTAAAAATAACGGTTTGGGCGCGCTTGAACTCGCGTTTCGTTTCAGCAACTTGAATCTTTCGGATACGGAAGCTCTAGTATTGGGCGGACGCGCAAACAATTACACATTCGGCGTTAATTGGTATCCGAATCCGAACGTAGTCGTTATGTTAAATTATACCAGCGTTAACAATTCTGAAAACGCGACCGGCGACGGATTTATCGGCGGCGACAATTTCAGTTACGCGCAGTTTATGACGAAGTTTTTCTTTTAACGAAAACTTCGTTTTCGTTACGGCGGCGCAGCGAACGCGAAGCCGCGTATGTAGCATGAAGGCAAATGCAAAGCCGCGCAGCGGCGGCGCGAAATTAAACTGCGCTTATAAAGGCGCAGAGAATGCGAAACTTAGTTGTTGAATAATATATAAGAACAAAAACATTGCGAAAAAAAAATTACATGAAAACAAAACGAATTTTTTAGAATAAAATAATAGGAGTAAAAATGAAACTATTAAAAATATTAGTTCCGTTTGCCGCGCTTGCCTTGTTAATGGCGGCGTGCAATCTCGACGACGCCGTTTCCGGCGATAACCCGGATACCGGAAGCGACGTAAAACTCGTAATTAATGAATATCTTGCAAGCAACGACGCTTGCTGTTTCCCCGAATTCGATTATCCGGATTGGTTTGAATTATATAACTACGGCGACGTTGCGGTCGATTTAGGCGGAATGTATGTTTCGGATTCAAAATCGGACTACAAAGCTTTTCAAATTCCAACCGGAAGTTCCGACGTAACTACGGTTCAGCCCGGCGGTTTTATTGTAATTTTCTGCGACGGAATGCCGGAACGCGGTCCGCTTCACACTAGCTTTAAATTAGGAAGCGGCGGCGAAGATATAACTTTAACGGAATCAAACGGTTTGGCGGTAATTGACGAACTGAGTTACGGACCTCAAGACACCGATATATCGGAAGGAAGAAATCCCGACGGAAGCGACAACTGGCAAAAGTTCACAAGCCCCACTCCGGGCGAATCAAACACCGGCGAAGCGCCGACTTTTCCGCCTACAATTGCTAATATTGCCGTAACTCCCGAAACAATTAATCCCGGAGACGCGGTAATGATTTCAGCTACAGTTTCTGACAGCGACGGCGATCTTCAAAACGTAATAGTTACTTACGGCGCCGATCTTTCGGCGGGAATGGAAAAAGATATGGTCGTAGCCAGCGACGACGAATATTCGGCCGACTTAGGTTCGTTTGACGACGGCAGCGTAATTTATTTTTTCATCACAGCCTCTGACGCGGCTGAACATGTAACGGTTTCAGATACGCTTTCTTTCCAAGTCGGCTTCGTTCCGCCCGTTCTTTACATAAACGAATTTATGGCAAGCAACGACACAACTTATTATGATCCGGCAACCGACGATTATCCCGACTGGATTGAAATTTACAATCCAAGCTCAAAGCCCGTAAATATCGGCGGCTATTATGTCACCGACGGTCTTGATGAATTGACGGCTTGGCAAATTCCCGATACTCAGCCCGATTCAACGACAATTCCGGCTAACGGATTCCTTCTTCTTCTTGCCGATAAAAAACCGGAATATGGCGTTCTTCATATTAAGTTGAAATTAAGCGGCGGAGGCGAACAAATCGGGTTTACCGCGCCTAACGGAACAACGCTTATTGATTCGCTTACTTACGGCGAGCAGACTACCGACGTTTCGGAAGGAAGACTTCCCGACGGAAGCGATAACTGGACAAACTTTACAAACCCAACGCCGGGAGCGAGCAATAACTAATGAAGAGAATTAATCTTTTATTATTGATAATCGCCGCTTTTGCTTTAACTAATTGTAAATTAGAGGACTCGGTCAGCCAGCCTGAACCGAGTCCCGGTATTATTTCTAAAACCGGAGAATACGGAACGGACGTTTCCGAACCTTCGGGGTTAACATTAGGAGCAAATAACTCGACGCTTTGGACGGTTTCGGACAACACGAATCACGTTTACCAGCTTTCTTTGAACGGAACTATTCTTAAAGAATTGTTTTTTGAAGGAAACGATTTGGAAGGAATCGCTTTTGATAAACGGGACGGAACTTTGTGGCTTGCGGAAGAACAGCTGAGGCAAGTAGTTCACATCGATACAAACGGAAACGAGCTTGGAAGATTCGACGTTACAAATCTCGAAGGAAGCGGCAACAGCGGACTCGAAGGAATTTCTCTCGATACGACTTTTACAACGTTCGTTTTGAATGAAAAATCTCCGAGACTTTGGGCGCGGTTGGACGACAATTACGCCGCTCAAACAATCAAAGAGATAACCGACGTTGACGATTTGTCGGGAATTTTTTACGATGAAAAGAGAAACGCCTTTTGGATTGTTAGCGACAAATCGCAATTGTTTTTTCTGTGGGACGAAGAGAACGGCATAACTCAAAAAGCAGAGCTTGATTATCAAAAAGCCGAGGGAGTCGCGGTCGATATCGAGAAAGGAATTGTTTACATCGTTAGCGACGCTACTTGGAAGCTGTATGTATATTCTTTGAAGTTGTAAAATCCTTTTTTCCATATAAGGCATATAAGTTTAGATCTTAGATTTCCTTATATGTCTTATATGGTTCAATTAAAGCAAATTACTCGCCAACTCCGCCAACTTCGATCTTTCCCCTTTTTCAAGATTGATATGCGCGTAAAGTTTCTGCCCTTTGAAGTGATCGATCAGATAAGAAAGACCGTTCGAAAGAGTGTCGAGATACGGATGGTCGATTTGATAAATATCGCCGGTCAAAACAATTTTTGAACCTTCTCCGGCTCGCGTGATAATCGTTTTGATTTCGTGCGGCGTAAGATTTTGCGCTTCATCGACGATGAAAAATATTCTCTGCAAACTTCTTCCGCGAATGTAACTCAACGGCTCGATGACGAGTTTTTCCTCTTTCACTAAATTATTGATTACCGCCGACTTGCTGTCGTTTTCGCCAAACTGATCTTGAATCACTTTAAGATTGTCCCACAACGGCTGCATATAAGGACCGATTTTGCTTTCAACGTCGCCCGGAAGATAACCGATATCTTTGTTGCTCAAAGGAACGATAGGACGAGCGACGTAAATCTGACGATAAAATTTTCTTACGCTCAACGCGCTTGCCAACGCCAGTAAGGTTTTACCCGTTCCCGCCTTCCCCGAAATCGTTACAAGCTGAACATCCTTATGCAGCAAAGCGTTCAGAGCGAACGTCTGTTCGGCGTTTCTCGGCATAATTCCGTAAGCCGGTTCTTTATCGATTTTATGAAAGAAAGCCGTTTCGGTATCAAGATAAGTAAGAACCGAACGCGAATCGTTTCTCATTATGTAATATTTATTAGGAACGAGTTCGCAGTCGCAGACTTTGGCTACAACGTCGGCTTCAACTTGATACGGCGCTTCGTAAAACTTTCTTAAAATAGCGTCGTTAAAATTTTCTACAATTTCTTTGCCGGGGTAAAGTTCGTCAACGCTTCCCACTCTGTCGGTTGTGTAATCTTCCGCACGAAGTCCAAGCGCTTTCGCTTTCATCCTAAGATTAACGTCTTTGGTAACGAGAATTACTTTCCCCTTGTTTTTACTCTTTTTGTAAATTTCATACGCCGCGCTTAAAACGCGGTGGTCCGTATTGTCTTCCGAAAACGCCTCCTTGATTTCCGTTGAAAGCCGTTTAGTAATTACAATACGGACTTTTCCTTTCCCTTTTCCCAACGAAACGCCGCCGTTAAAAATAGCGTCGCCCGTAATGGAATCGAGCGTTCGCGTAAACTCCCGCGCGTTCAAATTTATCACTTGACTTCCGCGTTTAAAATGATCGATTTCCGCAATCACCGCAAGCGGAATAACGATATTGTTTTCTTGAAATTGATTTATGCAAGTCGGGTCGTGAAGAATTACGTTAGTATCGAGAATAAAAGTTTTCGGGGATTTGGATTTTGGCATATTTTGAATAAATTCTCCCAAGTGGATAATTTGAAAATCTGCTTCGCAATTTACGAAATAAATTGAAGTAGGAAAACAGCGGCGAACCAAACAAACAATTGCAGAGGAATCAAATTGAGAACGCGCAGAGAAGAGAATGGTTGAATGGATGTATGACTGAATGAACTTAACCTTCGTATCTGCCATTCATCCATTCCAGTTTTCCTTTTTGCGGCGAAGCTACAGAATGATTTA
>JAADIR010000142.1:9318-9785 GCA_013151245.1 Chlorobiota bacterium | reverse complement strand
CGCAAAGCGCCGAATCAAAAAAAGATTTTGTTCATAAATTAAAAATTGTTCTTAAAGAGTTGCGCGAAAATATAGTTACTCTAAAAATAGTATTTAAAGCAAAACTCTATAAAGATGATAAAAAATTAACCTCTGCAATTGCAGAAAATAACGAGTTGATTTCAATTTTTGTAAAAAGCGTTGAAACCGCTCAGAGTAATTTGAAAAAATGATTTAAGAATATCAATTAGCGGTCTGTTCCGATTTATCGGAGTTTTGAGATTTTAATTTTTATTTCTCAATTCAAAAATCGTTAATCTTTATTCTGAAATTTTGTTAAAAGAGGAAAGCAAAGAGAGTAATGGCTCTTAAAACTGAAGAAATGATATTGAACATGGGTCCGCAGCATCCGTCAACGCACGGCGTGCTGAGGCTCGAAGTTACTCTCGAAGGAGAGTTGATAAAAGACGTTGTTCCCCACATCGGTT
>JAADIR010000142.1:0-9278 GCA_013151245.1 Chlorobiota bacterium | reverse complement strand
TATCCGCAAATCGTCCCATATACAGACAGAATGGATTACTTAGCCGCTATGTACAATAACTTCGGTTATGTAATTGCCGTTGAAAAGCTGCTGGGAATAGAAGTTCCCGAACGCGTGGAATATATACGAGTAATTATGGGCGAATTGCAGAGAATCGCTTCTCACCTTGTAGCGCTTGGAACTTACGGCGTTGATATCGGGGCGTTTACTCCGTTTCTTTATTGTTTCCGCGACCGCGAAAAAATTCTCGATCTGTTCGAAATGACAAGCGGCGCAAGATTGCTCTATAATTATATGTGGGTCGGCGGAGTTTCGCACGATCTGCATCCCGATTTTTTAAGACTTGCAAAAGATTTTGTCGATTATTTCAGACCGAAAGTTATTGAATTGAATAATCTTTTAAGCTACAACAAAATTTTTATTGAAAGAACCGCAAACGTCGGTATTCTACCGCTCGAAACGGCTATTAATTACGGAATCACGGGACCCAATCTTCGCGCAAGCGGAATAGCTTTCGACGTAAGAAAAGAAGACCCTTATTCCGTTTACGACAAATTGGATTTTGATATTCCAAAGGGCGAAGGTCTTCACGGAACGGTCGGCGACAGTTGGGACAGATACTACGTAAGAATACTCGAAATGGAACAAAGTCTGCGCATCATCGAGCAGGCAATCGAACAAATACCCGACGGCGACGTTTTTTCGGCGATTCCGAAAAGAATCAAACCGCCGAAAGGTCATGTTTATACAAGAGTTGAAAACCCGAAAGGAGAATTGGGCTATTTCATCATCAGCGAAGGCGGATTGCAGCCGTTCAGAGTGAAAGTCCGCGCTCCTTCATTTGTAAATATGGAAATTTTCGGAGAGTTGTGCAAAGGGCATTTAATTGCCGACGTAATCGCAATTCTCGGTAGTTTAGACATTGTACTCGGAGAGATCGATAGATAATGTACGAAATCATTAATAACATACTGAATAACGAAATTATCTCGATGATAATTGTAGCCGCGTTGCCGTTGTTTGTTTTTATTCTTCCGTTTGCGCTTTTTGCCGTTTTGGCTGAAAGAAAAGTTTCTGCGCACATGCAGGATCGTCTCGGTCCGATGCGCGTAGGGTATCACGGAGTTTTGCAGACAATTGCCGATATCTTAAAACTTCTTCAGAAAGAAGATATCGTTGCGGCGAAAAACGACAAGAAATGGTTCAATTTAGCTCCGTATCTGGTATTTATCGGCAGCTTTGCGGCGTTTGCGGCTATTCCTTTTTCTTCAAAATTTATCGGCACTCACGCCGAAGTGGGAATATTTTTCATAATAGCAATTTCAAGCGTTGTGGTTGCCGGAATTTTGATGGGCGGCTGGGCTTCGAACAACAAATATTCGCTTCTCGGAGCGATGCGTTCCGCCGCGCAGATGATTAGCTACGAAATCCCGACCGTTATTGTCGTTTTAACAATGGTTATGCTCACCGGAACTTTAAGTTTGGAAACAATGAGCGCGCAGCAAACGCAATATTTCTGGAATTGGAATATTTTCGGCGGAGCGGAAGCAACAGGACTTGTAAAAATTCTTTTGATTCCTTTTATGTTTGCCGGTTTCATCATGCTTTTCATTTCAACGCTTGCCGAAGTGAACCGCGTTCCGTTTGATATTCCCGAAGCGGAAAGCGAATTGGTTTCCGGTTTCCACACGGAATATTCGGGAATGAAATTCGCAATATTTTTCTTAGCCGAATACGCCAACATGTTTGCGGTTTCGGCGATTGTTACTTCAATATTTCTCGGCGGATATCAATCGCCGTTCGGTTATCTCGGAAATCTGCTCGGCGTTTATTGGCTTGTGCCGGTTGAACAATTTTTCTGGTTCACGGCAAAAGGTCTCTTTTTAGTTTTTGTTCAGATGTGGCTGCGCTGGACGCTCCCCCGTTTGAGAGTCGATCAGTTAATGAATCTTTGTTGGAAATATTTAATTCCTTACGCAATAGTAAATCTTGTTATTGTTGGAATTTTAACTTTACTCTGATTTTAATAAAAGTCTGATTTTATGAAAGAATACTTTAAAAATACTTGGGACGGTCTTTACACGGCGTTTGTCGGGATGAAAATCACTTTTCAACATCTTTTCGTTCCCAGCGTTACTATTCAGTATCCAAGCGTTAAACCGCCGCTTCCCGAACGGGCGAGAAACAGACTTTACGTAAATATGGCTGATTGTATCGGCTGTCTGCAGTGCGCAAGAGCTTGTCCGGTTAATTGTATTGAAATTGAAACCGTTAAAGCCGTTCCCGGAGACGAAGTCGGAAACACTTCTCAAGGGAAAAAGAAAGCGCTTTGGGTTACAAAATTTGACATCGACTTTGCAAAATGCTGTTACTGTCAATTGTGCGTGTTCCCCTGCCCAACCGAATGTATTAAGATGACGGAAGTTTATGAATTTTCAGAATATAACAGAGAAGATTTAATTTATAATTTTACAACATTGAATCTTGACGAGATTCGCGAAAAAGAAGAGAAATACGAAAAGTTCCAAGCTGAAAAAGAAGCTCAAAAATTAGCGGCGGCAAAAGCGAAAGCCGAAGCGGCTGCAAAAGCAAAGGCTGAAAAAGAAGCTGCGGAAAAAGCGGTCGCTGAAACAAAAACAGAAGAAACACAGAAACCGGAAGAATCGAAACCGGCGGAAGATGAAAAAGAGAACGGAGATTCCGCTGAAAAAGAATAATCTTCGGATGCGGGATACAAGATTCAGGATGCAAGATATAGGAAGAGAGATAATTTAATTTTGAAATTTGTTTTTACATAAATAATGAAGAGTTACAGAGACTTGGAAATTTTTCAATCGGCTAAAAAATTGGCTGTTGAAATTCACGAAATGTCTCTGCAACTTCCGAAATTTGAACTTTATGAAGAAGGAAGTCAAATTCGGAGATCTTCAAAAAGTATCGGTTCTAATATTGTTGAAGGCTTTGCGCGTAGGAACTACAAAAGCGATTTTTTAAGATATATCACTATCGCTTGGGGAGAATGCGACGAAACTATTTTCCATTTGGAAATGCTGTTCAAAACAAAATCTCTAATTAATGAAAAACAATACGGCTATTTCAAAACGGAATATGAAAAATTAAGCAAGATGATAAATAACTTTTATCAAGCTGTTAATAAAAGTCATCTTAGCGAAAAATAGAAATGTAAATGAATCCGGATTCTTGCATCATGTATCTTGAATCTTGAATCTAAATTTGAAATTACACATAAAAAGAATTTATGGAATTATACGACATAATATTTTATCTCTTTGCGCTTTTGACGCTCGTTTCGGCTTTCTTTGTCGTTACGAATAAAAACATAGTGCATTCCGCTTTTTATCTTTTATTTGCGTTGTTCGGAATTGCGGGACTTTACGTTCTTTTAGGAGCGGATTTTATCGCAATCGTTCAAATTATGGTTTACGTCGGCGGCATATTGGTTCTTATCTTATTCGGAGTTATGATGACGAACAAGATAACCGACGTCGCAATCAGAACCGGAACGATAAATATTCTCGGCGCTTCGATAATCGTCGGGTTCTTTGCCGGCGCGCTGGCTTCGGTTATGGTCAAAACGGAATGGCACACGGTAAAGCCGGTGTTCCCCGAATCAACTACAAGAGCGATTGGCGAACTGCTGGTTAATCAATACGTTTTGATTTTTGAATTACTCGGTATTTTACTTTTAATTGCAATGATTGGCGCGGCTTCAATTGCCAGAAGAGAAAAAGAACTTAATTAAAAAGGTTGTAAATTGTTACACGTTGGATTAGAACACTTTTTGTTTGTTGCGGCGATTTTATTTTCGCTGGGACTTTACGGCATAATCACAAGAAAGAACGCTATTATGGTTCTTATGGGAATCGAACTTGTGCTGAACGCCGCAAATATTAACTTTGTCGCATTTTCGCGCTTCGGAAATTACGGACTCGGCGGACAGATAATTGCCCTTTTCGTAATTATTCTCGCCGCGGCGGAAGCGGCTATTGCGTTGGCTATCGTACTAAATGTTTACAAAACTTTCGTTAACGTTAACGTTGACGAAATAAATAATTTAAAAGAGTAAAGTTATATGGCGGAACAAACATTATTAAATATCTCCCTTATTATATTTTTATTGCCTCTATTCGGATTTATTTTGGTGATATTCTTCGGGAAAAGGTTTGAAAAAATTTACAGGGTTGAAATCGGGATTCTTGTTCTTACTTTTATTCTCGCGCTGATTGTTAATTATTTTAAATTAACGCTATATCCGCATAAAGATTTGGTTTTTGCCTTTACTTGGCTGAATTTCAGTAATTTACCCGGTTTAGGAGACGTACATTTCGAACTGGGAATTAAAATCGATAGTCTTTCCGGAATTATGCTGTTGGTTGTAACTCTCATCAGTTCGCTGGTTCACATTTATTCCGTCGGATATATGGAAGGAGATAAACGCTTCAACCGATATTACGCTTATTTGGGACTTTTTACTTTTTCCATGCTCGGCATTGTTCTTACTCATAATTTCCTTCTGATGTACATTTCTTGGGAATTGGTGGGACTTGCCTCGTATCTTTTAATCGGATTTTGGTATGAGAAAGATTCCGCCGCCGACGCCGGAAAGAAAGCCTTCTTAACTACGCGGCTCGGCGATATCGGAATGTTCCTCGGAATTTTAATCTTATACACTCAGTATCATACTTTTACGTTCGACGAAATCTTTCATCAAATTTCTTTAGGCAATCTTCCTTTCGGCAGCGGCGCATGGCTTACAGCCGCCGGAATTTTGCTTTTCTTAGGCGCGGTCGGTAAATCGGCTCAATTTCCTTTACACGTTTGGCTTCCCGACGCAATGGAAGGTCCTACGCCTGTTAGCGCTCTCATTCATTCGGCTACTATGGTTGCCGCCGGCGTTTATTTTATGGCGAGAATTTTTTCTATGCTCACCGCGGACGCTTTATTAGTTGTCGGAGTTATCGGCGCAATCACTGCGTTTATCGCCGCCACAATCGCGCTTACGCAAAACGATATTAAAAAAGTTTTGGCTTATTCCACTATCAGTCAGCTCGGATATATGATTCTCTCAATAGGAGTAGGCGCATATACTTTTGCCGTTTTTCACATGGTAACTCACGCTATATTCAAATCGGGGTTATTTCTTGGTTCCGGTTCGGTTATTCATTCAATGCACGGCGAACAGGATATGCGCGAAATGGGCGGCTTGAAAAAGAAAATGCCTATCACCTATTGGGCTTTCATTGTTTTTACTCTTGCAATTTCCGGTATTCCGTTAATGTCCGGTTTTTTAAGTAAAGACGGAATTCTACTCGGCTCTTTTGCTTTTGCCACGTTAACCGGTCATTGGCTGCTTCCTTTTTCGGGATTTCTCGTCGCGGGCATTACGGCGCTTTATATGTTTAGATTAATTTTAATGACTTTCCACGGCAGTCCGCGCAATATTGAAAAATACGATCACGCGCACGAAAGCCCGAAAGTTATGACAATGCCATTGATTATTTTAAGCGCGTTATCGATTTTCATTTTTTATACGCCCAATCCCGTCTCTCCCGAAGCGGGCTGGTTCTATCATTGGATCGGGACAAGCGAAACGGTAGTTCCCCAAGATTTAAGATTTGATTTCATGAAATCCGAAAGCCCCGCCGAAGTTCATAATGAAGCCGCCGTCGAACATTCTTCGGAAGAAGAAGTTCTTTATTCCACATCGTATATGGAAGCTCTTCACGAAGACCATATTCCGGCGTTATCGTTATCGATTCTTCTGGCAATTTTAGGAATTTTAACGGCGTACATTTTGTACGAATGGAAGAAAGTTGACGTTGATAAATTAACCGAAAAAGTTAAACCTTTATATACCTTCTCATTAAATAAATGGTATTTTGACGAACTTTATTACGCCACATTTGTTGCGGGAACTATCGGGTTAAGTAAAGCGCTCAGATGGTTCGACGTTAATATTGTTGACGGAATTGTAAACGGAACCGCTACTCTCGGACTTTTTGTTTCCAGAGTCGCCGGTCTTTTTGATAAATATGTCGTTGACGGTCTCGTTAACTTCTCCGCGTTTTTCAGCGGATTTCTCGGTTTGACTTTACGCAAATTTCAAACGGGTAAAGTTCAAACTTATGTCGCATTTGTCGTTTTATCGTTATTTATACTCTTTTGGGTATTTATTTAAGAATTAAATAATTAATATACAGTTTACGGAAATTTTATAACTAAAGGCAGATTTTAAAATGGATGGATTTCCCATACTATCTTTGATAACTTTCATTCCTATTGTAGGAATGATAATTATTCTTCTTTTACCTTCAACCAATAAGCAACAGATTAAGGTAACCGCTTTGATTGTAACTTTAATACAAGTCGTTTTGGCTATTGTATTATTGTCGAACTTCAATTACGCAGCCGGAGGTATTTACGAAGAAAGCTCGTTTCAGTTCATCGATAAATTCAGATGGATTGAAGTTCCTACCAACACTTGGATAGGGACAATAAAAATCGATTATTTTCTCGGAATTGACGGCATCAGCATGCCGATGATTATTCTTACGGCGCTGATCTCATTTATTGCGCTCGTTTCTTCGTGGAAAATAGATAAAGCGGTCAAAGGATATTTTGCTCTATTCCTTCTTCTCGATACGGCGATGATGGGCGTTTTTGTTTCCTTAGATTTCTTTTTATTCTATGTTTTCTGGGAATTGATGCTTCTTCCGATGTATTTCTTAATCGGTATTTGGGGCGGTCCGAGGAAAGAATACGCCGCTATCAAGTTTTTCCTTTATACTCTGCTCGGTTCCGTTTTCATGCTTTTGGTTATGATCGGTCTTTATTTCAGCACAACCGAAGTGATTGACGGTTCAAAAGTATTTACGTTCAACATATTGGCTATGATGGATAAAGCCAACTTTACGGTTGACGGAATTCTTTCGCCGCTTAATCCGAATAATTTACGGTTTGTTGCTTACATCGCTTTGTTTGCGGGGTTTGCCATCAAGATTCCAATGTTTCCGTTCCACACTTGGCTGCCCGACGCGCACGTTGAAGCGCCGACTCCTATTTCGGTTATTCTTGCCGGCGTGCTTCTTAAAATGGGAACTTACGGAATTCTGAGAATCAGTTTTCCGATCTTCCCGCAAATTACGCGCGAACTGATGTGGTACATCGCGCTCTTCGGAATGATAAACATTGTTTACGGGGCGTTGGTGGCGCTCGCTCAAAAGGATTTCAAGAAACTTATCGCCTATTCGTCCGTTTCTCACATGGGGTATGTTTTGCTTGGAATGGCTTCTTTAACGACAACCGGAATTAACGGCGCTATTTTCCAAATGTTCAATCACGGAACTATCACCGCTATGCTCTTCCTTGTCGTCGGCGTCATTTATGATAGAGCGCATACGCGCGAAATAAGCGCTTTCGGCGGACTCGCAAATCAAATGCCAAAATATACCGGCATAATGATGGTGGCTTTCTTTGCGGCAATCGGGCTGCCTTCTTTGAGCGGTTTCGTTTCCGAAGCTTTAGTTTTTATCGGCGCTTTCGGAGTCGATACTTTAAGAACGCTTACAATTATCTCAACGCTCGGTATTATTCTCGGAGCTTCATATATGCTTTGGACTTTACAAAGAATTTTCTTTGGTAAATTCAATGAAAAATGGAAAGATTTACCCGACTTGAACGCCAGGGAATATATTATGTTTATTCCTTTGATGATTGTCGTTATTTTCTTGGGAATCTATCCTTCGGCAATGTTGGATATTATGAATCACTCTGTAAATACTCTTGTAACGTTTTTATTTAGTTAATTTTTCTTAATAGACTGTTTGAAATGAATCTGACTAACTTATATAATTCCGTAAATCTGATACAACCGGAAATCGCTATTGCAATCACGCTTTTGCTGATTGTAGTAGTCGATTTGATTTTCAAAGAGAATAAAAAATTTATTCCTTATTTGGCGATAATCGGTTCGGTTGTCAGCGCCATACTTGTAATTGCTCAATTCAATAATACAGGATTTGCTTTCGGCTTGTCTGAAAACGCTAATCCCAATTTCGGTATGGTTGCCGTTGACAAATTCGGCGCGTTTTTCAAATTGTTGGTCATTCTCACGACAATTGTAATCGTTCTTTTCTCTTTATCTTCGGATGAAATTAAAAAGATTTATCCGCGCACAGGCGAATATTACGCCCTGATTTTCGGAATGCTTTTGGGAATGATGTTTCTAATCGGCGCAAGCGATTTGATTTTAATTTATCTCGCGCTCGAACTTCTTTCTCTTTCTTCTTACGTTTTAGCCGGATTCACAAAACTGCGCGACCGCAACAGCGAAGCTGCTTTGAAATATCTGATCTTCGGGGCGGTTTCCTCCGGTTTCATGATTTTCGGTATTTCAATTTATTACGGACTTACAGGAGAAACGAATCTTTATTTGATAAACCCGATGTTGCAAAACCCGACCGTTAACGTTTTGACTTTGTCGTTTGCAACTTTGTTGATTGTAGCGGGAATCGGATATAAGATATCTTCCGTCCCGTTTCACTTTTGGACTCCCGACGTTTACGAAGGCGCGCCGATTACAATAACAACCTATCTTTCGGTCGCAAGTAAAGCCGCCGGATTTGCGCTGCTTATCAGATTTATCCGCGCCGGATTCGTTGCGTTTGTTCAAACTAACGGACATTGGACGCTGAACAGTTCGTTCGATTGGGCTTTTCTGCTTGCTCTCCTTTCAGTTTTAACAATGACGCTCGGAAACTTAACCGCGCTTTGGCAGGATAATCTCAAAAGAATGCTTGCATATTCGAGCGTAGCTCACGCGGGATATTTACTGCTCGGCGTTGCGGCGCTTTCAAATCAAGGCGTTTTGGCGGTGTTTGTTTATTTTGCGTTTTACGCAATTACAAACGTAGCCGCTTTTTATATCGTAATGCTGATTGCAAACAAAACCGGTTCGGAAAACATCGACGATTACCGCGGATTGGGACACACTTCCCCGCTTCTCGGCGTTTCGTTTACAATCGTTTTAATTTCTCTTGTCGGGCTTCCGCCCACGGCGGGGTTTATCGGAAAACTTTATTTGTTCTTCGCATTACTCGATAAAAACATGTGGATTCTTGCGGTTATTGCAATTTTGAATTCCGTCGTCTCGCTCTATTATTACATCAGAGTGGTTAAACACATGTATCTTTATAAACCGAACGAAGAAACGCCTTCAATACGCCTTTCCGTTGGTCCCAAGGCTTTGCTGAGCGTTC
>JAADIR010000221.1 GCA_013151245.1 Chlorobiota bacterium | reverse complement strand
AAATATTTTCACGATTGCTCCGAGCGGAATCAACCCGATCAAAAATATTTTATACGCCGCGTTGTAAATCCCAACTTCCGTTTGTGTTTTAATACTGCCGAGCATCACCATATCAAGGTTATAGTAAATGGAAATCATAAATGACGAAATGATCAACGGAAACGATTCCGAAATAAGCCGCCTTAAAAACCCATTATCAAAAGACCACCGAAAGCGTTCTCCAAATTTCACATACTTTGCATAAAGCCATAAGTTCATAACCAAACTCGAAAGAAAAGAAATAATCAATGCAAACAGAACATCGTCGATTTCTTTAACAAACGCAAAAACGGTAATCATAATCAAAAGATTTTTTAAAACTACTTTGATAGCAAGATATTTAATTCTTTCGGTTGCTTGAAAAACAAACTCCGTAGTAATTGCTTGCACAAATAAATTAACTCCTGCAAGCAAAAGAGCGGATTTTACGAGAACCGTTTCGTTCAAAAAATAAACAACCGTCGAAAGAATCAGAAAAACTAATACGGCAAGCGTTATTCTGAAAGATATTATATTATTTACATATTTTGAAATAACCGAATTATCGTTGGCGATTTTTTTTACGCTAATCGTATCAAACCCGAAATCGATAAAGAGTAAAAAATATGAAACAAACGCCGTCGCGTAACCGAGTATCCCGAATCCTTCGGGAAGAATTACGCGGGCGAGATAAATCGTAGTAACAAAGGCAATTCCTTTGCTGATCAACTCTCCGCCGGAAAGGGAAAAGAAATTTTTTAATATGGTTTTTCTATTCTGCATAATTATCCGTTAAACAACCTCATCCACTCATCAACATCGCCTATTTTACCTTTCGGTTTTTCGTCCTCGATTTGTTCGTTCGATTTATCGTTAAAAAATTCTTCGCTCTTAATTATTTTAGCCCCGCAAACTTTTGCGAGATTTTGTATTTCGTGATCGGACGAAACGACGCATATAGTTCGCGGGTTTTTTGAGCGCTCGATTTCTTCAATTATTAATCTATCCGCCGGACGGTTGTTTGAATATTTTATTTTTACTTTTGAAGACCGCAATTCGCCGTCCGGGAAACCGTCGAAGTAAACCGTAACGGCGGTTCGGCTCGTCACAAATTTTCCGTCGAGTTTGGGAATCAAATGATCGCGCGCGGCTTGTTTATTGGACTTCTGTAATTTCGCGAGCCGGGGAATTTTCCAAATCAAATTATTTCCGTCAATTAAATAGCGCTTTATCATCTTCTTCCCGTGTAAAGTCCTTCCGATTTGGTCACCTTTATATCGCGCAGTTCGGGAGCCGTCATTCTGATTTCGAAACGAAAACCGCGGTATGTTCCTATCGGATTCCAAACAAAGTTCATTTCCCAGCAATCGAGATTTCTGTAAATATCAATCTGCGGCGCGCTGAATTCTTTGCGTTGAAAATCGTAACTGCCGCGCGCGGTGATTTTCCAATTTTTAGTGAGGTTAATGCTGAAATTCATGCTCATCATGGAAGCCGGAGGCAAAGGCGGAGCCGCGCTGTTCTTTGACAGACTGTAATTATACGAAAAACTCAAGTTCCACGGAATTGTAAAATCGGGTTCGTTTGTTTCTTCGTATATCGAATCATGCTTCTGTCCGCGTAAATCAGGATGTTCTCCTTCAAGCGGTTCTTTGCCATTTGATTTTTCTTCCTTCCCGAAAAATGTTTCCTTAATTTTATCTCCTGATAAAGTAGTCGAGACCGAAAGCGAAAGATTTCTCAATCTGAATAATCCTTTCCCTTCCGAAGCTAGAAATTTATTTATTCGGGTTTCTTCGTCGTAATCATAAAACGTGTAGCTTGTACTCGCGGAAAAATTGAACAGAGATGCAATCTGCGTTCTGTATCCAATCGTCAAATCGGATAAGCGTAAACTGTCCGCCGCAAAGTTATAACTCATATTAGCGTCAACATTGAGCAATCTGATTTTGTTCTGCTGAGACGTAGTATCGGTGGGGTCTTTCATCGTTTTCATTTCAAAAATATTACCGAGAGAAAAAGTCAGCATCTGGCTTTCTCCCGAAGACGCGCCGCCGTAAATCTCTTTGCCGAATTTGTCGTACCTTACCTCTTTACCTTCGGCATTGTAATAAGAATCGTAATATCCCCACTTGTTATCGGAAAAATCGGGACGGTAACTGTATGTCACTCTAGGTTCTATTGTGTGACGAAACGCTTCTATTCCAAACATATTCGGACGCATCATTCCGTAAAGTTTTGTTTGAGCCGAGATTCCCACGTTGAACGTCCGAACCGCTTTAATGGCGCGGATATCCTCGGTTACAAGCGAATCGCGCTTTATTATCTCTCCGGTTGTACTGTCAATCTCTTCAATAATATAATTGTGTTGAACAATGTGTTTGTTATACCATTTTTCTTGATACGAAGCGCGCGGAGAAATATTAAAATAACCGATCTTCGTGTTTGAATTGATATTAAACGCGTGCTGAATACCGCCGCGTATTTTCAAATCGCCGTCAACTTTGTTTCTTCTGTTTTTCATTTGTCCCGCGTAACTAATTCCTATTGATTCAAACCATTTTTTCTCGCGGGAAAGAGCGTTTCCTTTTGATTTAAAAGGAAAAAACACGGGAACGGAAACGGTCAAATTAGGCATGTCTTCATAGATATTTCCCGTCTGAAGTTCTTGCCGCCTATTATAATTCAAAGTCATGTTAATTCCCGAATCCCAATTCTTTGAAAAAGTGGCGTTTGATATTACGTCGCTTTTAAGAAGATCATTGTATCCGGTGCTGTTATTCTCATAAAACGTTCCCGATTGAAAACGGAGATTAACGTCAAGCCTCATAGTCGGATCGATTTTCTGATTGTGATAAAACGAAAGATTCCAGTCCTCCCTTACGGTTCTATCAGGATCATTGCTTTCTCCGATAATTTGTTTTGAAAAAGTGGCGTTCAAATTGCCGGTAAAATTATACCGCTTAGCGTAACGGAAACGAGCCTTCGCCCCGTAGCCGCCGCGCGTATAATAATCTCCCGCAAGCGTTAAATCGTAATATTCGCTAAGGGCGAAAAAATAGCCGAAGTTGCGGAAATAAGAACCCTGGCGGGACGTCTGCCCGAACGTCGGAACAATAAGCCCCGATCGGCGTCCGGTTTCATTTGGGAAAACAGCGAAAGGAACCGGAACCGGAACCGGAACTCCGGCGATAAACATAAAAATCCATCGCGAGATAATTTTATCGCCTTGAATCACTTTCATTTCGCTCGCTTCAAAATAAGTTTGCGGCGGATCGGACTTACAAGTAGTGTAAATTCCGTGTTTAATAAAATATGTTTTCTCGTCAACCTTTTTTACTTTCTCGCCGAGATAACGGGAATTCTCCTTTCTGTTTACAGCGTAAGAAATATATCCTTGTTTTGTTCTGAAATTATAACGCAACCATTTCCCCTCGTAAGTTTCTTCGCCTTCAATAAGGACGGGCGTTTGAGCCAATGAATCGTTTTTCGTTTGCAGCGAATCAGACGTTGTCGAATCGGCGATTCCTTTCGCATATATATCAAACGAAGAAAAGTTCACGTCCACTTTACCGGCGGATAACTCAGTGTTCTTATATTTAATATCCGCTTCGTTGAATAAGCGCATCTTCTTTTCGGATATATCAAAAATGATCGAATCTTTTGCATTTGCATAAACGACGGCGTTTACTTCGTTTCGTTTTTTCTTTATTTGGAGCGAATCGGTTTCGGCATTTAAGGAATCGGCGACAATCAACGAATCGCTAACCGAAGAAGAAACGGAAAGAGAATCGCCGACTTCTTGCCCGAAGAAAGGCGTAAAGGCGGAAAGAAGCAAAAGAGAAAAAATCAATATTGTCAGAATAGCCTTCATAGAAACCGGTTTTAATCATTGGTCAATTGTCTTATTCTTTTCGTCCTTGCAAGCCGGAAGAAGTTTAAAGATTACTTCGCTTCGTCGGCAGTGACGGAAATAAATAAATTACTTATAAAACGCCAGCGCCGCCGCGCCTTTTATTCCCGCGTCATTCCTCAGTTTTGCCCGACGGACGGAAATGTTTTCTTTAAATGGAATCATCACTCTTTCGATTATCGAACTTTTAACGGACGCAAAAAGCGGCTTGCCAAATCCCGCAACTCCGCCGCCGATAACAATATTCGATATATCCAAAAGGTTAACAACCGAAGCAAGACCGTATCCTAAAATACTTCCGGCTCTCTCGATTATTTCCACTGCATAATCGTCGCCATACTGAAAAGCTTCCGAAATAACTTTTGGCGAAATAGAGGAGTCGCCGTTAATTATTTCATAAATTTTTGAATCTTTGCGCTTCGATAAGTTCTTTTTTACATCTTCAATCAAGTATGAATTCCCGATGTAAGTTTCAACGCAGCCGCGCGAGCCGCACTTGCAGCGTCTGCCGTTATAGTTAACGGTAATATGACCGATCTCTCCAGCCGCGCCTCTTTCGCCGCGATAAATTTTTCTATTGATTATTATTCCGCCGCCCACGCCCGTTCCGAGCGTTACCATTATAAAACTTTTCGTCTCTTTTCCCGCGCCGTAAATCATCTCTCCGATAGCGGCGGCGTTTGCATCGTTTTCCACAACGACGTTTATTCCTGTTCCTTTTGAAACCAATTTACCTAAATGAACTCTTTTCCATCCGGGAAAGTTCGGCGGGTTTTCAACCGTTCCCTTTTTGTGAATAATCGACCCGGGAGAACCGACGCCGATTCCAACGATTTTTACTTTGTTTTTCTTTTTCAATTCTTCCACGCCGCTTATGATTTGCTTAACGACAAACTCCGGACCGCGCTTCGCCTTTGTTGGCAATGATATTTTGGATTTGATTTTACCGTCGCTCCTAACTACGCCTAATTTTATATTCGTCCCGCCAAGGTCAACGCCGATTGAATATTTAAGTTTCATAAATTTCCTTATAAATACAATTTACCTAAATAAAGCGAATGGTTGCATGGATGAATGATTGATTGATTGAGAAATATTTAATCCGCTTCGTTTTGCGCAACGCAGAAACAATGACCGCCGTTACAAAAACGTTAATTCAACAATCACTCGCCTTCCATTTTTTTTAAATCCATTCATAATTCAACATTCACAATTGTTTAATAACTTTTCTCCACAATTTTAATCTCTTCGGGCCATTCAACATCTCCGAACGAAGTTGAGATTACGGGACGGGCTCTCAAGATAAGCGATTTCCCCCATTTCTTTCCGCCGCCAAACGTTGAAAGAACAAAATTTGCCGTTTCGTTAAATGAATTATCTTTAAAGAATTTCATCAAATCCAAACCGGCGGAAATTTTTATAACTCCGGTCTTCCCTCCGTCGGGTACGGCAATAGGATTCGAAATGTTTCCGGTAATAGTTTTCCTTCCGTCGAGGTAAAGCGTCCAAGGAAACGACTTAATTGTAATATCGTCGCCGGAATTATTCGCCGCGTCAGTTGATTTGTTTTTAACCGCAACATTCACTTCGAAAGTAAGCGGTAGAGTTCCTTCGATAGCGGCTTGCCCTATTTTCAATCCTTCGGTAAAAGAGAAATCGCTTAATTTGTTTTTCGACATAACCGGAATGCCGACCATCTTTACGTTATCAACCGATTTTAAACTGTATTCGAGATTCGGGAGCTGATTCAGAAATTTTTGAATTGAACACGCGGACAATGAAAATATTATTAAAAAAATTAAAATGTTTTTCTTCATAAAATATTTTTCCTAAAAATATTTAAGAATGAATGAATGTTTGATTGGATGAATTAGAAAATTAATTATTCAATCATCTAATCAACCATTCGGCGGTTTCACATTCCGTCGAACGCAATTTCTTTCTTCACAAAAATATTTTCCAAAAAGATTAAATAATTTTCGTTTCTTCAATTTTTTCAATTATCATCTCCGCCACGCGAAGAGCGCGCAAACCGTCTTTACCGGTGACTTTGGGAGTTTCGTCATTTAAAACCGCGTTGACGAAAAGCTGCAATTCGTATTTCAGAGAGTTTACTTCCATTTGTTCCGGTTGTTCGTAAACGATCATTTTCTTTTTATCTCCTACGCCAATTTCTCCGAAATTAATAATTCCCGCATCGTTAACCGCTTCCGGCGAAAGCAAACGAAAGACTTCCGAAACGCCGGTTATGAAATCGAGCGAAAGATAAGCGTCCCGCTGAAACATTCTCATCTTGCGCATTTTTTTCTGCGATATTCTGCTTGCCGTAACGTTGGCAACCGCGCCGTTTTCAAATTCCAATCTGGCGTTGGCAATATCAAGTTTGTCCGAAACAACCGCAACGCCGCTTGCGCTGATGCGCTTCACTTTACTTTTTATTAAACTTAAAATAATATCGATATCGTGAATCATCAAGTCGAGCACAACCGCAACATCCGTTCCGCGCGGATTGAATTGAGCAAGTCTGTCCGTTTGAATAAATTTCGGATCGAGATTATATTTTTCCAGCGAAAGCAAAGCCGGATTGAATCTTTCGATATGCCCTACTTGCAGTTTTAAATTATTCTTCTCCGCTATCTCAACAATTTCTTCCGCCTCTCCGATAGCCGCAGTAATGGGTTTTTCAACGAAAACGTGCTTTCCCTTTTGCAGAGCGGCTTTCGCGAGTTCGTAATGCGCGCTTGTCGTCGCCACAATCGATACGGCGTCCGCTTCATTAAGCAGCGACTCGTAATCGGTAAAAGCCGACACGTGAAACTCTTCGCTTACCTCGCGTAATCTTTCCGCGTCAAGATCGTGAATTCCAATAAGTTTACAGTTTTCAACTTCTTGAAGAAGTTTGGTATGAAGCTTACCGAGATGACCTGTCCCAATTATCCCTATGTTTACGTTTTCCATATTCCTTCGTAGTTAATTTTGCAAATCCAATTATCTTATCGTATCCTCCCTCTTCCGGCGCGGCATAGTAAACAAAAACGTTGAATAAATTATCGCGGTCCCAATCGTTTCCTTCAAAATAGTACCAATCCAAATCGACGATTTCCCCTTTTACATCGTAACCGGAAATATATTGATAATCATAAATTCCGCGCTTAAGTTCAATAGAGATTGTATAAAGTCCGTCGTCGTTTTTCATTTGATATTCGGGAGAAGGATACCAATCGTTGAAAGCGCCGACGAGAAAAACGTCTTTGTCGTAATTATCTTCCCGCAGCCAGAATTTTACGTCCATATATTGCGCGTCTTCGTTGTTGAAGTTAAGAAGTTTTTCGCCGCCGTAAAAATCTCGCCGCGGCTGAACGTAAAAATTAGAAGTTTCGATTCTGTCAAGCTGGGCGTTGGTTGCCGGCGGAATGAATCTGTTTCTGTCGAGCAGATTCGTCTGTCGGTAGCTGTTTCCCGGAATAATATCTTGAGCTCCGAATAAAAATTTATTCGTCCCGTTCCATTCAAAAAAACGGAGCGATGTGTTTTCTCTTTTCAATACATAGGGGAAAAACATTTTATGATTTTGAACGACCTCAACGTCTAGAACATTTTCGGGGAAAAGATTGTCGTGCAAAGAAAAATTTACGGTTAACTCGTAAACCTTATCCATCGCCGAGTTTGAGAAACCGGACTGTCTGATATTCTTTTTAGCAAGACCGACGTCGATATTAACTTCGGGAATGATCACATAAAAATACCCTTCCGCAAAAACAATGTCTTCATTCTGCGAATCAACTATTTGAAAAATCCATTTGCCGCTGAAATTAAATTCAACTTCGTTTCTCTTCGGATATGTGTCTTTGAAATGGTAGTCAGCCAGTTTTACGGTTGTCGGCAATTGATCGAACCAAAGTCCGTAATCAATATTCCTAAAAGAATTGTTGAGGAAAATATTTTCATACGGAACCCACTCCCTATCGCAAAAGAGAAATTTGATAGCTAAGTTTGGCATTTCTTCCGTCATGATATCAAACTCAATCGTAAGACGACCGTTTTGCCTGACGACGGGAAACGCCGCTTGGTTATTCCCCACATAAACCTGCAATGATTTAATTTCAAAATCCTGCGCAAAAGCGGCGCTGGCGAAGAAAAACAGAACGAGCAAAATATTTTTTATTTTCATAACGACCGGTTTTAAATATTCATCAGAAAATATCGACGCATTTTAATGAATCATACGGAATGAACGTTGAAACGATTTGACTCTCCCGCACAGATTCAAGCAACAATCCGTCGTCGAAAATTGCGACTAGCTTTCCGGTTTTAAAAACAATCTCATAAAAGTTCGGCTGTTTTTCGTCCTTCTTTTCGCTGTAAACAACGCCGTAGTTTTCATGCAGAGTTACATTTACCGTTCGATTGATAAACCGATTCCAATCCATCTTCATTTTAAGAACTCCTTAATTATTCACTTTTGAAAATAAAAAATAAATATATAATAAGCGTTAAAACTTTAAGTGAAAAATGTATGACTAATTATAAAAACGAGAGACGTTGAAACGAAAAACGTCAAACGAAAGACGATTTGGATTTGTTTGTTTCAATGATGATATCAGTGAATATCCGTTCAATCCGCGTTCCTTTGAAATTCATACATCTACAACGGCGGCATATCTCTTTCTAACTAATGGATTCTAAAAAATGCTCTGCACAATTTTATACGCGCCGACGTATGTTCCGATTGCGCTGCCGAGACCCGAAAGAATAAAAACCAGTAAAATTCTCAGCAGTCTGTTTTTCCACCAAAGCTTGACGTGTGAAACGTCGTCGGTAACGGTGTGAAATTCCTTTACAATCGGCGGTCGGATATAAGCCTGCACAAACGCCGCCACATATCCCGCGCCTATAACGGGAGTGAGACTTGTAATAGGAGCCGCCAAAAACGAAGCGACAACGGTAAGCGGATGTCCGTAAGCTATAAGAGCTCCGAGCGCGCTTGGTATTCCATTAGCCAATATCCAAAAGAGAACGTTGTCCCCCGCTTCCGAAGAACCTTTCGTAAAACCGATATAAAACAAGGAAGCAATAATTATCGCCGGTATTCCCCAGCCTATTATCTTTACCCACGGAGAAGGCGGCGGAATGACGGAAATTTCTTCGAGGTCGGCTATCTCTTCTTTTTCTAACGCTTTAATGATTCCTTCCTTATGCCCCGCGCCGACTACGGAAACAATTTTTTCTTCTTCAACACTCTGCATCTTTGTAGAAATATAACTATCGCGCTCGTCAATTAACACTCTTTTCAAAATCGGCATTTCGCGTCCGAGTTCGGAAAGCAGTTCGTTCAAAGCGTCTTTTTCACGCAGTTCCGTTAACTTCTCTTCGGTGATTTCTTCCTTATCGAAAACGCCCGCCAAACCTGAAGAAAGGAATTTCAGCTTCTGCCAAAACGTCATCGAACTCCACGCCCGTTTTAACGTCGTGCGAACGTCTCTGTCGGCAAGCGCTATAGGAATGCCCATTTCCTCGGCGGTCTTTGCCGCTTCAAGCAATTCCGTTCCCGGCATAACTCCGAGCTGTTCGCCGATTTTTTTTTGATAAGAAGCGAGAATAATGTTGATGATAAGCGTGCTTAACTGTTTTTGTTTTATCACTTGTTTGATATCGAGCGATTCCCATTTCTTTTTTTGGGAAAGGGCTTTGTATCTTTGCTCGTCAAGTTCAACGCATACTTTATCCGGTTTCTCTTGCTCGATAACGGTTCTCACAAGCTCCGCCGATTCTTTTGAAACGTGAGCCGTTCCGATAATTACAAATCGTTTTCCTTTTACTTCGACAATGTCAACGTCGCTGCCGTAGCCGTGTTCAATCTTTTCCATATCTTCCGTTTTTTTGAAAGACAAAGCTAATAAAATTAATTGAGGATTGACGAATTTTCGAATTTAATTTACTCTCGGTTATGTCGGAAAGTTTACGTTTTATTTTCATAAAATATTCTTACTTTTAGATGAAATAATAAAAAGTTAAAGGAAAGAAAATGAATTTTAAGGAAAAATACGGCAAATGGGCATTGATTACGGGAGCGTCATCCGGAATCGGAAAAGCGTTTGCTTTGGAGCTTGCAAAATTGGGTTTGAATATAGTTGTCGCGGCAAGAAGAACGGAAAAACTTGAAGAAGTGAAAAATAAAATTGAAAATGAAACTCAATCGGAAGTTCTTGCCGTTACGCTTGATTTAATTGATGAAAACGCCGTTGAGAAATTAAGCGAAGCGGTCGGCGGACGCGAGATAGGGCTTCTGATTAACAACGCGGGTTTCGGCTCCGCCGGCGAGTTTTCAAAAACTTCTTCCGAGCGGGATTCCGATATGATAAAATTAAACTGCGTTGTTCCAAACGAATTAACTCACAAATTCGTAAGTCAAATGATCGAACGTAAAAAAGGCGGAATAATTTTTCTCGGTTCGGTCGTCGCTTATCAGCCGACTCCTTTTATGGCGACTTACGCGGCTACGAAAGTTTTCAACAAAATGCTCGGCGAATCGCTTTGGTATGAATTAAAACAATATAACGTGGACGTTCTATCGCTTCATCCCGGCGGAACGGAAACGGAATTTCAACAAGTAGCGGGCGCCGACGCGGGACCTTTCGCAAGGACCGCGGAAAACGTTGTGCGTACGGCGCTGAAGGCGTTGGGCAAAAAGCAATCGGTAATCGACGGAGTTCCGAATAAGCTGCTTGTTTTCAGCGAAAAATTCGCGCCGACAAAAGCGGTTACTTACGTTTCCGGTTTTGCTATGAAAAAGTTTTACGCGAAGAAGAAAGTTTAACGAAACAGATTATTAGTTCGACGTCCGTTTAAAACGCACTCGCAAAACTCCGTCGTTGTAGCTTGTGGAAACGATTCGGAAACCTTCTATCTCCGACGTCGATTTTACGTGCGGTCCGATGCAGGGACAAGCGTCGTAATCCCCTATTTTTATTATCCGTATCGTATCTCCCGCTTCTTCGGGAAGTTTTTCCAAATTATAGAGTTTTTCCGCTTCGGCAATCGGGATAAATTCTTCCGCAACAGGCAAGTCTTCTTTGATTACCGCGTTTACACGCTTTTCAATTTCCGCTATTTCATCTTCGGTTAGGTTTCTGTCGAAATGATAATCGCACTTTGATTTTTTCTTTTCTATATGCGCGCTAAAAGAACGTCCGCGGTTAAACATCCGCACCATTGTTTGATTTAACAAGTGTTCCGCGCTGTGCATTTTGGGATCGTATTCTTTTCTCGGTTCGTTCATTTTTGTCCTTTCAAAAGCCTAGGGTTACACAAACAATGTATGCGCAGACTTTATGTCCGCGTTTGTTCTATGTGCAGTAATGTTTTATAAACTTTTCCGCAATTTATTTGTCGGGCAATTTCCAAGCGCGCTCGTCGGCATAAAGCCGACGGTTACACAGAGTATATTTGCGCGCCGGCGTATAAAGCCGGCGGCTGCAAGCGGAAACGGAATTCAAACATCTTAAATAAATCAGTTTTTAACTGTTTATCTCGGCTTCTTTTTCCGTTTCAACATTTTCGGCGAGAAGCTCGTTTATTGAAGCCGCCGCTTTTCTTCCTTCGCCCATCGCGAGGATTACCGTAGCCGCGCCGAGAACAATGTCGCCGCCGGCGTAAATTTTATCAACGGAAGATTTCTGCTTTTCATTTACAACGATATTTCCCCATTTGTTAACTTTCAGTTCCGGAACGGTTTGGCTTATCAAAGGATTGGAACCGTTTCCGATAGCGACAATTACGGTATCCAAATCGATTGTGAATTCGCTGCCTTCAATCACAACGGGACGTCTTCTTCCCGATGCGTCCGGTTCGCCCAATTCGTAGCGCAGACATTCCATTCCAACAACGCGACCTTTTTCGTCGCCGAGAATTCTTTTTGCGTTTTGCAGAAAGTGGAATTCTATTCCTTCTTCTTTCGCATGAAGAACCTCTTCTTTTCTTGCGGGCATTTCAACTTCCGTCCTTCTGTAAATAACGTAAACCTTTTCCGCGCCGAGACGCAAAGCCATACGCGCCGAATCCATCGCAACGTTGCCGCCTCCGAGCACCGCCACTACTTTCGATTTGTAAATCGGCGTATCCGCGTGTTCTCTATCAAACGCTCTCATTAAATTTGCGCGCGTTAAATATTCGTTTGCCGAGAAAACTCCCACTAAATTTTCCCCTTCAATTCCCATAAAAATCGGGAGACCCGCGCCCGTTCCCAAAAACACGGCGTCAAATCCGTCTTTAGCCATTAAGTCGGTTAATTTTCTCGTTCTTCCCACCACATAATTCATTTGAAATTTAATGCCCATTTTTTTCAGCGTCGAAATCTCAATATCAACAATATCGTTAGGAAGACGAAATTCGGGGATGCCGTAGCGCATAACGCCGCCGAGTTTGTGAAACGCTTCGAAAATCGTAACGTCGTGCCCTTCCCGCCTAACGTCTGCGGCAACGACCAATCCCGCCGGACCGCTGCCGACGATGGCGACTTTTTTTCCCGTTTCCGGTTTAACCTCGGGAACTTTTATTGCGCCGCGTTCGCGTTCCCAGTCGGCGGCAAATCTTTCCAGTCTTCCTATCGCCACGGCTTTATCGACGTCTTTTTTAGCTTTGCCGACGATGCAAGTCGCTTGGCACTGGCTTTCCTGCGGACAAACCCTTCCGCAAATAGCCGGAAGAAGACTCGCTTCTTTTATAATGTCAACAGATTGCTGTATTTCGTTCAACGCGATTTTTTCTATAAACGCCGGAATGTCTATTCGAACCGGACACCCGTCAATACACGGCTGCGTAGGACACTGCAGACATCTGTTAGCTTCCACAATAGCTTCTTCCAGCGTATAGCCGATTGCGACTTCTTCCAAATTATGGGCGCGCACATGCGGATCCTGCGCGGGCATTTCAACGGTTGGAATTTTAAGTTTGTCTTTATTCTTCAGTTCGGCATATCTGCCTTTAATATCTTCATATATTTCGAGAACTTTTTCTTCGATTACTTCCGGAGGAACATAAGTCATAATTCTTTCTCCTTTAATTCAACTAGTTTATCAATATGACAATGATGTTTTTCTTCTTCAATATCTTTGAATGCGTTCAGCCTCTGCATCATATTATCGAAATCAACCAGATGTCCGTCAAACTCGGGTCCGTCAACGCAAACGAACTTAACTTCGCCGCCGACGTTTACCCTGCATCCGCCGCACATACCGGTTCCGTCAACCATAATCGTGTTGAGAGATACTTGAGTAAATACTTTGTAAGGACGCGTAGTCTCGGAACAGAATTTCATCATGATGGGCGGACCGATTGCGATTACCATATCGGGTTTCGGGTCTCTTTCGCATAGTTCTTTCAACGGTTCGGTAACGAGAGCTTTTCTACCGTAGCTGCCGTCGTCCGTGCAAATGATAAATTCATCGGCAATCTTTTTCATTTCGTCTTCAAGGATAATTAATTCTTTATTGCGCGCGCCGATAATTATCGTAACGTTGTTTCCCGCCGCTTTCAGCGCTTCGGCAATAGGATGCAGAGGAGCGACGCCGATTCCGCCGCCAACGCAAACGACGTTTCCGTAATTTTTTATATGCGTCGGCGTTCCCAAAGGTCCCACTAAAACGGGGATGGCGTCTCCGACGTTCATCAGCGAGAGTTCTTCGGTAGTCAAACCGACTACTTGAAAAATAATCGTTATCGATCCTTCTTCAGCGTTGGCGTCGGCAATAGTTAATGGAATTCTTTCGCCGAAATCTTCGTCAATTTGAAGAATTATAAATTGTCCCGCCTTTCGTTCTTCCGCAATCAATGGAGCTTCGAGCCGCATTAAATAAACGTTTTCAGAAAGTTGTTCTTTATAAAGTATTTTACTCATTAGAGCCTCAAGATTTATTTTAACAATAAATTCGTACAATCATATCTTATTTTACTGATGAAAAATAAAAAATAAAAAACTGTAAAAAAATATTTTATGAAATTATTTTCATTTGGCTTCCGCAATTCTTAACTTTTATGTTTATATACGAATTGATTGTTTCATAATAACAAAATAGGAGGCTAACTTGAAAATAGGCGTTCCCAAAGAAATTTTTACAAATGAAAACAGAGTCGCCGTTACTCCTGACGTTGCTTCGAAGCTGATAAAAAAAGGTTTTGAAGTTATTATTGAAAAAAACGCCGGACTAAACGCCGGATTTACCGATGATAAATATGAATCCGCCGGCGCTGCGCTATATAATGACGCCGCTTCCCTTTACGCCGATTCGGATATAGTTTTAAAAGTGAATCGCCCTACTTTTAATGAAGAGTTGCAGAAAGATGAAATTGATTTGATGAAAGAAGGAACGCTCCTTATTTCATTCGCATATTCTCTTCATTATCCCGAAATGGCTAAAGCCTGCGCGGAAAAAGGAATTGACGTAATCGGGATGGAAGCGATACCGCGAACGACTTTGGCGCAGAAGATGGACGCCCTTTCTTCGCAGGCGAATATTGCGGGCTACAAATCCGTTATTCTTTCGGCAAACTATCTGAGAAAAATATTTCCGCTTATGATGACCGCGGCGGGAACTATTCAGCCGGCAAGGGTTGTAATAATGGGCGCGGGCGTCGCCGGTCTTCAAGCTCTCGGAACGGCGAAACGTTTAGGCGCAATTGTTGAGGTTTCCGATATCCGTCCGGCGGTAAAAGAGGAAGTGGAAAGTCTCGGCGGAAGATTCATAGAAGTTGAAACGGACGAAAGTATGGAAGACGAAGGCGGCTACGCGAAGGAAGCGTCTGAAGAATTTTTGCAAAAGCAGAAAGAACTAATTTTTAAACATGTGACCAACGCGGACATTGTGATAACTACGGCGCTCGTTCCGGGCAAAAAAGCTCCTATTTTGGTTACGGAAGAAATGGTGAAAAATATGCGTCCGGGTTCCGTGGTTCTTGATATGGCGGTCGAATTCGGCGGCAACTGCGAAATAAGCGAAAAAGATAAAGCGGCGAAAAAACACGGCGTAACAATTATCGGAGAATCGAATCTGCCGAGTCTAGTTGCCACAAACGCAAGCGAAGTTTACGCAAAAAATCTGCTCGCTCTCCTTGAACATATTTCATCGGAAGGAAATATAAATCTCGATTTTGAAGATGAGATCGTAAAGGGTTCCGTTATCTGCTATAAAAAAGAAGTTGTTAACGAAAGAACAAAAGCATTGTTACAGTAAATAGAGAAAGGGATAAATTATGGAAACATTCGAACTTTTAATGCAGATCTACGTATTCGTGCTGGCTATTTTTGTCGGCTTTGAGTTGATCACAAAAGTTCCTCCGACTCTCCATACTCCGTTGATGTCGGGCTCAAACGCTATTTCCGGCATTACTATTGTCGGCGCTTTGATCAGCGCGGGATTGGAAGAGTTTACGATCAGCACAATACTCGGATTAGTCGCTTTAATTTTCGCGACAATAAATGTGGTCGGCGGATATCTTGTTACCGACAGAATGTTAAAAATGTTTAAAAAGAAGTGAGAATAAATTATGGAAATAATATCATATCTGGTTTATCTGGTCGCATCCATTTTATTCATTTTCGGAATGAAAAAATTAGGATCGCCAAAGACTGCAAGGCAGGGTAATTTTCTTTCCGCGTTAGGGATGTTTCTCGCGATTGTTATTACGCTTTTCGATCAGCACGTTTTAACTTATGAATATATCATTCTCGGATTAGTCGTCGGAAGCGCTATCGGGGCTTTGCTTGCAATAAAAGTTTCGATGACCGGAATGCCGCAGATGGTGGGACTGCTCAACGGTTTCGGCGGCGGCGCCTCCGCATTGGTAGCTCTTGCAGAGTTTTACAACATTCTAAATCATCAAGGAAGAGTTTTTGAACTGTCAACTTCAATAACGATCATTCTTTCTATTTTAATCGGGGCGGTTACTTTCACGGGTTCTTTTATCGCCTTTGGAAAACTGCAAGGATTTGTTACCGGAAAAGTCGTTAAGTATCCGATGCAAAATCCCTTGAATGTTATTTTGTTCATAGCGGTAATAGCGCTCGGCGTTGTGGTTGTTTTAGACCCGAACAATACGATAAATTATGTTTATATAATTCTCGGTATTTCTTTGCTGCTCGGCGTTCTGCTGGTATTGCCGATTGGCGGCGCGGATATGCCGGTTGCAATTTCGCTGCTTAATTCTTATTCCGGCTTGGCGGCAAGTATGACCGGCTTTGTTTTGAAAAACAATATGCTGATTATCGCCGGCGCGCTCGTCGGAGCTTCGGGAATTATTTTGACGATCATTATGTGCAAAGGAATGAACCGCTCGTTGATGAATGTCGTTCTCGGCGGCTGGGCTGACGCAGGCTCCGGCGGAGATTCTTCTACGGGCGCGGGACCGCAAGGCGACGTAAAATCGGTTGACGCCGAGGAAGCCGCGATGATATTTGATTCCGCGCAAAGCGTTATAATCGTTCCCGGCTACGGCATGGCGGTTGCGCAGGCTCAACATGCAATACGCGATTTGATGAACGTTCTCGAAAAGAAAAACATAAACGTTCGTTTCGCTATTCATCCCGTGGCCGGAAGAATGCCCGGGCACATGAACGTCTTGCTGGCTGAAGCTCAAGTGCCTTACGATAAACTTTATGCGCTTGAAGATATCAACGACGATTTCAACAATACGGACGTCGTTCTCGTTATCGGAGCAAACGACGTTGTCAATCCCGCCGCGCGAAACGATAAGAACAGCCCAATTTACGGTATGCCTATATTGAACGTGGATTATGCAAAAACGGTTATTATCAACAAACGCTCGATGAACGTTGGTTACGCGGGAATTCAGAACGAATTGTTCTTCTACCCAAATTCGCTGATGTACTTCGGCGACGCAAAAGAAGCCATCGCAAAACTTACCAACGAATTAAAAGAATTGTAATTTCTTTATGACGACCGGGTTTAATAATCCGGTCGTTTATTTTTTCGGATATTAAAACTTAAAAGATATGTTTATCAAATTCGAACTGTTGAAAAAGTTAACTTGAAATTTCGAACCGGTTTCGTGACTTTCGTGAACGTAAGAAGCAATAAAATATCCAATAGCACCGCCGAGAAATACATCGGAAGTCCAGTGATAATTTTGATAAATACGCGAAAACGCCGTCAATATTGCGGGAATGTAAGCGACGACTTTCCAGAAAGTTGAATTGACATTCTTGGAAATTATTGTCGAAAGCGAAAAAGCCAAAGCGGTATGCCCCGAAGGAAGCGACCAGAAATCGTCGCCTGAAAAATAAAACGGTTTGAATGTAAACTGATCGTTGCCCGTGTAAGGTCTCGCTCTGCCGATTATTGTTTTCAGCAAAAAAACCGTCCCGCCCGCGTAAAGCCCCGATTGTAATATTTCGAAACCGACTCTTTTATTAGGCGTATTTTCGGCAAGCGCGCCTTGCAGCAGAAACAAACCGCCTACCGCGCCCATTACCAACGGCTCTCCCCACCATCTGCCGAACTCAACGGGCAAACTTTTATTGTACGAATCGTTTTTCTGCAGAAAAGTTTTTACGCTGTTGTCCAGAAACATCATGCCGATTGTAGCTGCGGCAATCGCCGAAAGAGTTAAAAAATCATTCCCGTCCCAGTTAGCCGGCAGCTTTAAATAATCTACGGTTTCGTCGCCTAATTGTTTTAGGTCGTAATTATACTGAGCGATGATTTTGCCGTTTTGGAAAATGTTCAAAAAGAGAACCAAGAACAAAATACTTTTTGCGGAGAATAATTTCACGGTTTTGTTGCGTTTAATTTAATGATATCCGCTTTCTCCATTGTAATTAGTCCGCCGATATTGCTTTCGTCGAATATTTTTTTGAGCGAAGGAATGAATTTTTCGATTCTCTCCACCTCGTCAACAATTTCAATTACAAGCGGTAAATCGTCGGACATAGTAAGAAATTTAGCTTTGTGAATAACGCTGTTGGCGCCGAATCCGCTAATCCCCCTATAAACAGTGGCTCCGGCAAGTTCCTCTTTTCTTGCCTCGACCAATATTTTTTCATAAACCGGAACCGAACCGATCTTATCGGATTCGCCCAAAAATATTCGAAGTAGTTTTGCCTCTCCTTTTATCATCGCGCCCTCATTTGGTTATTATGTAAGCAAGATATAAAGCAAACAAAGTTAAAAATAAATTTAAGATAATATTCATTCCCGCAATAAAATATTCGGTGTGTCTTATCAGCATAATGGTTTCAAACGAAAAAGTGGAAAAAGTAGTAAATCCGCCGCAGAACCCGATAGCGAGGAACAGTTTCATTTCATTGCCTAACAGACTTTTGGCGTCGAGTCCGAAAATCAAAAGCCCCAGCAGAAAGCTGCCGATAATATTTACGGATAACGTGCCGAGCGGAAAGTAGCCTCCGAATAATCTGTTTGCGGCGGCGGAAATAACATAACGGAAACTTCCGCCGAATCCGGCTCCGAAAAAAACAATAAAAAATTTTATAACGTATGGTTTCATCTGTTTATATTTTAACAATAATAATTTGAAGTGTTAATTAAGAATCATCCCGATTTTTTCTCAACAAAGTTTCGCAGCCGAAAGTTAGAACTTCTCTGACTGCGGGGATATTAGGGCTTTTCAAAACCGGCAGCCCGAAACGGAGTTGGTAAATGGGACGAAAGATAAATATTTCTTCGAGAATAACTTCAAATCCGTTACTCTCGAAAAGTTTTTCAAACTTCCCTATCGCCATTCCCGTTCCGTAATCGGTTTTAACGTGATTTACAAAATTGGGATGTTCTTTAAATAATTTTACAAGCGGATTCAAAATCGATTTAGGCAAAAGATGAACCCACGGAACCGCTTTTAACGGCGAAAGTCCGACTTGCTGATGTCCGGCAAACGCAGAATATTTCGGAGGGAAACTTACGTAAAGATATCCGCCCGGTTTAACAAGCCCGCTTAAATTTTTGAATGTCGTTTCTTTATCCTGAATATGTTCAATAACTTCGCGCATAATTACAAGGTCGAACTTTTCGCCGATTGTTTGCGGCGCGTCCGGCGAGGAAATATCTCCGACTATAATTTTCAAATCGGGATTTTTTTCGTTGGCTATTTTCGCTCTTTCCGGATCGATTTCAATTCCCGCAACTTCAAAACCGAGTTCGCTTAATCTGTCCATCAATCCGGCTTCGGCGCAACCTACTTCCAAAACTTTTAATTTCTCAAAGTTCGGAATGTGTTTTTTGAAATAAGGGAGCAAATAATTATTAGTATGATCCTTTTGCTCGTAAAATTTTTCTTCCGGCATAAGCTCTTAATTTTATTAAGCGCAAAGATAACTATTTTTAAGAATATGCTTTTCATAGTTTAATTATGAATTTTGAATTATGAATTGTGGACGGCGAATGATTGTTGCGAAAATGTTAAATCTATTTTACATAAATAGAAACGATTGTTTTTTGATATTACAAGTTAAATCCTTCCCGATAAACAACACCCCGACAAAAAGCATCGGGATAAATCGGGACAAGCAGTTTTTTATTGCATGCCGCGCGTATTGCTTTTTATTACACAACGGTAAAGCAATATTGAAAATTAATTTGAGACTGGATGGATGAAAGTATGAATGAATGAATGAATGAGAAATTCAAACCGGTCAAACCGAAACTTCAGTTGCTATGCCCAAAATTCCAATTTTCCATGCGCTGCATCCTGTTTCTTGCATCCTGCATCCTGCACCCTGCACCCTCTTGTTCCCTTCTTCTTCCTTTTCAAAATAATTTAACGCGAAGTCAATGCAATTCCGGCAAGGTCAACATTTTCCATTGTCCATTATCAATTATTTTTATAGTTAGTAATTTTCATCAATATTTCATACAATTGAATTCTTTATTCAAATTTTTTCGGAAAGATGACCGACGATAATTTCAAAAATATAACCGTCAATCGCAGAGCGAAACACGACTATTTTATTCTTCAAACTTTTGAAGCGGGAATAGTTTTGCTCGGAACCGAAGTGAAAGCGTGCAGACAAGGGAAAGCCGGTCTAACGGATAGTTACGCGGTAATCAAAGACGGCGAAGTCTGGTTAATGAGCGCAAATATCGCTGTTTACGAACACGGCAACATCAATAATCACGAGCCGACAAGAAAACGCAAACTCCTTCTTAATAAGAGAGAAATAAGAAAGTTACTCCATCAGACGCGTGAAAAAGGGAACACTCTTGTGCCTCTGCGAATGTATTTTACGCGCGGAAAAATTAAAGTGGAACTTGCCGTCGCCCGCGGGAAGAAAAGCTACGACAAGCGGGAAACCATCGCAAAAAAAGATTTTCAGCGAAGCCAAGAAAGAAAAATAAAATTTTAGATTAGCAAACAAAGGAGAAGATTTGAGCGGACAATTTGCAGCAGTTGAAGAACAGATGAAAATAATTAAACGGGGCGCTACCGAAATCATTCCGGAAGAAGAACTCGTAAGAAAACTTGAAAAATCATACAAAGAGAACAAACCGTTAAATATCAAACTCGGTTGCGACCCTACGCGTCCCGATTTGCATTTGGGTCATTCGGTTGTATTGAGAAAACTCGCGCAGTTCCAAAAATTGGGTCATCAAGCCATTTTAATTATCGGCGATTTCACGGCGATGATAGGCGACCCGTCCGGGAAAAACGCTACCCGCCCGCCGCTGACGGCTGAAGAAGCGAAACAAAACGCGGTATCGTATTGGGAACAGGCGTCGAAGATTTTAGACCGTGAAAAAACAAAAATCGTGTACAATTCCGAATGGCTCGGCAAAATGAAATTCGAAGACGTTATCAAACTCGCCTCCAAATATACCGTCGCGCGGATAATTGAGCGGGACGATTTTACAAAGCGCTACAAAGCCGGAACGCCTATCAGTCTTCACGAATTCCTATATCCGCTTGCGCAGGCAATGGATTCGGTTGCGATTGAAAGCGACGTGGAATTGGGCGGGACCGACCAAAAGTTTAATCTCCTTGTGGGGCGCGACATTCAGCGCGAATATGGAAAAGAGCCGCAAGTTATTTTAACGATGCCGCTCCTCGTTGGAACCGACGGAACGGAAAAAATGAGCAAATCTTACGATAACTATATCGGAATCGACGAAGCGCCGAGCCAAATGTTCGGCAAAGCGTTATCAATACCGGACGATTTGATTTACGCATATTACGAACTTGCAACAAACGTATCGGATGAAGAACTGGCGGAGATTAAAAACTCGCTTGAAAATCCGGGAATAAATCCGCGCGACATAAAACGCGCGCTTGCGAGAAAAATAGTCGCAATGTATCATTCGGATGAAGCCGCCGTTAAAGCGCAGGAAGAGTTTGACAATATCTTCATCAATAAAGGCGTTCCCGATGATATGCCCGTCAAGAAGATGAGCGCAACTGAAATGGGAATAATCGATTTGATTGTTGAAGTCGGCTTTGCCCCGTCAAAAGGCGAAGCGCGGAGATTGATTCAGCAAGGCGGCGTTTCGATTGACGGAGAAAAAATCACGGATTTCAAATCGGTTGTGAAATTTAAGAACGAACAAATTTTGAAAGTCGGCAAAAGAAAATTTATTAAGCTAACTTTTAGTTAAGGAGTAAAATGTACATCCCGAAAAAAATATTTTTCACGAAAGGCGTTGGGCGGGAAAAGGAATATCTCGCCTCTTTTGAGGCTGCGCTGCGAAACGCAAAAATCGAAAAATACAACATTGTTACCGTCAGCAGTATCTTTCCGGTAGGATGCAAAAGAATAACATTAGAACAGGGATTGACCGAATTATCGCCGGGGCAAATAATTCACGCGGTAATGGCGCGCAACTCGACAAACGAACCCGGACGCCAGATTGCCGCGTCAATAGGCGTCGCTCGCCCGAAAGACAAATCGATGTACGGCTATCTTTCCGAGCATCATCCGTACGGCGAAAAGGCAAACATAGCGGGCGAATATTCGGAAGACTTGGCGGCTTCGATGCTCGCCACAACGCTCGGCATCGATTTTGACCCCGATAAAGCCTGGAACGAAAAAGAGCAGGTTTTCAAAATGTCGGGGAAAATCGTTCAAACTTTTAATATTACGCAATCCGCCAAAGGAAACAAAAACGGACTTTGGACTACCGTGATCGCCGCGGCAATTCTGCTGCCGGAAAATATTCAATAATTTTTATTCGGGGATGTAGTTTTTTGCGTCCCCGCTTTAAAAAATCATTCAAAATAAAAACTTCTTCAAAAAAGAAACGTCTTATATTCTTGAAAAGATTAGTTAAAGTTTTTCGACTACTTTTTTTATAAAATTTAAACTATTTTAATTTACATATTGTCTAACAGTTAAAATTCGAAACTATATGAAAATTGAACTTACCGGAATCTCCAAAATTTACAAAAACGGAAACGCGGCGCTCAAAGATTTTACGCTTGAAATTGAAAGCGGAATGCTCGGACTTTTGGGCCCGAACGGCGCGGGCAAAACCACATTAATGAAAATACTTTCCACTCTGATGACTCCCTCGTCCGGCGGCGTTAAAGTTGACGGATTAGATATTATCAAAGACAGAGAGAAAATAAGAAAGATGATCGGTTATCTTCCGCAGGACTTCGGGAACTTTCCGAAACTGCGCGCGTGGGAATTTCTTGATTACTCCGCGGCGCTTACGGGAATCGTTAATAAAAAGAAACGTCGGGATGAAGTTGATAGAATGCTTGAGATGGTCGGACTTTACAAATTCCGCGACAGGTTTGCGAAAAAACTTTCCGGCGGAATGAAACGCCGGCTCGGTATTGCGCAGGCGCTTATCGGCGATCCGAAAATTGTGATTGTGGATGAACCGACAACGGGACTCGACCCCGAAGAAAGAATCCGCTTCAGAAATATTCTGTCCGATATGTCTTCCGACGAGAGGATAATTATTCTTTCAACGCACATTGTCGGCGATATCTCTTCCACTTGCGGCAAGATGGCGCTCCTCAATAAAGGCGAATTGAAATTCAAAGGAAAACCGGAAGAACTTGTTTCTCTCGCCAAGGGACACGTTTTCAAAATCAAAGCGTTTGAAAGCGATTTGAATGAAATTAAGGAACGCTATCCGGTTATTTCGTCAGTCCCAAGCGACGACGGATGGGACGTTGAAGTGGTCGCCGATAAAATAGAAACTTATTCGTACGAAGAACTTGAACCGAACTTGGAACACGCCTATATGTATTTCGTGGAATTTATCCTTGAAAACAAATTCAGCGCCGTCGGTTAATTAACAAAACATTTGAGGAAGAAGTGAAATCATTAAAAATTATTTGGACGATTGCTTTAACCGAAATGAAAATCCTTTCGCGGAGTTGGTTTTTCAGAATCTTCGCTGCTCTGTCGATCCTTTTGCTTATCGGTTTCGATTTGGTAATATTCACCGACATAACCGGCGGGTTCATTCCGAGAACGTTTTACGGACTTTCGGCGTCGATTGTTTACTCAAACATTCTGATATTCAATCTTACGTTGTCTGTAATTACGGTTTTTCTTGCGTCGGACTTTTTGAAGAGAGATAAGAAACTCGACACGACCGACACGGTTTACATTCGCTCTATTACTAACAGCGGATACGTTTTCGGGAAAGCGCTCGGTATTTTTCTGCTGTTTTTCCTTCTCAATCTCGCCGTTCTATTTATTTCAATCTTTTTCGCTTTAATTCAATCGGCGGGCGGTTTTAATTTAGGCGCTTATTTTTATTACCCTTTATTGATAAGCTTACCGTCGCTTTTGTTCATCATCGGACTTTCATTTCTATTAATGACTTTGATAAAGAATCAAGCGGTTACGTTTATTCTGCTGCTCGGCTACATAGCGACGATAATATTTTTTTTCGGGAACGATTTCCATAATGCGCTTGATTTCTCGGCATTTTTTACGCCGATGACTTTCTCGGATTTTGTCGGGTTCGGCAATATAAATCTTTTACTGGCGCAAAGAATTACCTACGCGTTTCTCGGATTAGGATTTATCTTTTTAACGATTTATTTTTTCAACAGACTTCCGCAGTCGAAGTTCGTTGAAAAGTTTTCGGCGATTATCGGGATTGTTCTGATTCTTTCGTCCGGTTATTTTATTTACGGGTATCTTTCATTTTTTTCCGATGAAGCAAACCTTCGCGAGCAAATGATTGAACTGAACGAAAAATACGCCGGTTCGCCAAAGGTTTCGCTTGAAGAATGTAAAATTGATTTCAAACACGAAGGAAATAGCATTTCTTGCGTAACGAAAGAATTAGTTAAAAATAAAACCGAGGAAACGATTGACGACATTATTTTCAGTCTTAACCCCGGATTGAAAATAAAATCAATTTCTTCTAACGGCAAAGCGCTGCCGTTTAAGCGGGAAGGACATTTGGCGTTTGCCGCTCCCGAAAAACCGCTCCTGCCGGGGGATTCGCTCTCTTTGACAATTCAATATTCAGGAATCGTCAACGACGGCGCCGCATATCTTGATATCGGACAAGATAAAAGGAACGCATTGGAAAAGATTTTTATTCAAACGAATTACAAAAAGTTTTCCTTCGTAACTCCCGAATATGTTTTACTGACTAAAGAGAATTTGTGGTATCCGGTTTTCGACGTTACTTACAATCCGCAAAATCAATTCTATGTAAATGATGATTTTTCCAAATACGAAATTTCCGTTACAACGGATAAAAGCCTGACCGCTATTTCACAAGGCAAAGCGGAAGGAAGCGGCGGAAAATTTGTTTTCAAACCTGAAACTCTTCTTCCAGGCGTTTCATTGGTTATCGGCAAATACGCCGTTCAAAGCGTAACCGTTGACTCGACGGCTTACAGTCTTTACTATCTGCCGTCTCACAATTATTTTGAAAAATATTTTACGGAAATCGGCGATACTCTTGCAACTTTAATTAAAGACGAAATGGAAAGTTACGAACGCGATTTGGGTTTGACTTATCCCTATTCTCAATTATCGCTTGTAGAAACGCCGATTCACTTTGCCTCCTTCCAAAGATTATGGACGCTTGCCGAAGAAACGACGCAGCCGCAAATAGTTTTTCTGCCGGAAAACTCCGTCGGTCTTGACGACGCCGATTTTGAACAGTCGATTAAAATGAGAAAACGTTTCGGGAACAGAGGCAATCAAGTAATATCTCCGAAAGAAAGTCAGACTAATATGTTCAAACGTTTTATCAAAGGAACTTTACTCGGCGGGACTCCTTCGTTTAGATTCCGCTTCGGTTCCGCATTGGATATGAACAGAAGACCGTATTCTATTTTCCCGAACTTTTTTACATTTACAAATTATTTAAGTTCAAAGTCTTTCCCAATCTTCAATACTCTTACGGAATATTATTTAACGCAGCCTTTCGAGCGACCGCCGATGAGATTTATTAGAAATATTTTAGGAATGCTGCCGGAAGAAAAAGCGCTTTATCTTACAAAAGGCAACTCATTAAAAAAAATAATTTCCGATACGACGTTCAACGACAATCTTAAAACTCTATTGAAATTAAAAAGCAAATATTTCTTTACCGAAATTGCCTACGGACCCGGCGTCGAAAAAACCAGGGAATTTCTTTTAAATAATATTGCCGCTAACCGGTTTACCGATTTGGGTTTCACGGCTTTGCAGTCCGAGTTCAAAAATCAATTTAACGTTGATTTGATAAAGACTTCGGAAGAATTGATGAACGCTTCCCGGCTTCCCGGATTTTTTATTTCCGATATTAAAGGATACAAGATTCTCGTCGGCGAAAAGGAAAAGTATCAGATAACTTTTAACATTACGAACGACGAGAAAACCGACGGGATAGTCGACGTCAAATTTACCGGAAGACGCGGCGCGGGAAGCGGATCGCCGCGATTTATGCGGAACGGGAACAACGACAATACTTTGGCGGAAAAAATTGTGAAGATAAATGCAAAGCGCTCGGTTGAAGTCGGAACGCTGCTCGACGACAGCCCCGGTTCGCTGGAAGTAAATACAATCATTTCAAAAAACCTTCCGCTTTCTCTTTCTTTTCCGTTTGAAGACTTGCCGGAATCAAAAACTGTTAAACCGTTTGAAGGAAATAATATTTTAGAGAATAAATTATCGTTCGTTAACGGAGACGAGATTATTGTCGATAATGAAGATTCGAATTTCACGGCTCAAAAGAGCGAAGGAAGAAGTTTCTTAAAAAAACTGCTTGATCTTTCAACCGACAATTCGCTGCCTTACAAGGGAATACGCTTTTGGAATCCTCCGTCGGATTGGGAAGAAACGATAGTTGATAACGCTTACGGAAAATATATTCATTCCGTTTACTTTACTGAAGCCGGCGACGGCGGCTCCGAAGTAAGCTGGAAAACGGAAATTCCGAAAACCGGATATTACGACGTTTACGCTTACGTAGTAAATATCAAATTCGGATTCCGCAGAAGAAATCAAAACAAACGTCCGAACAATCATTATTTTGTTTCGAGCGACGACGGAGAGGACGAAATAACGCTTGAGATGGAAAATGCCGACGACGGCTGGACTCTGCTTGGAAGTTATTATTTTTCGCAAGGGGAAACAAAAGTAAGATTAACAAATAAAGCCGATAACGGATTGATTTTTGCCGACGCGGTTAAATGGGTTAAAAGAAAATAAATTTGTCATAATCTTTTTCATCGTAAAACTATTTTGAGATAAATATGCAACGGAAGTATTATTTATATGCCTTTTTGGTTTTGGGAATTTTTATTTCATTGCCGGCGCGCTCCCAAACCATTTTAACGGTTGACAAAGCTATTAAGACGGCGCTTGAAAACAGTCCGAATATCAGACGCTCGTACTTGAATCTTGTGCGGAGCAAAGAATCGCTGAAGGCGCAGAACGCCGCGCTCAAATCGAAATTCAGACTTCAAATTACTCCTTTTGAATTTTCAAAAGACAGACAGTTCAACGATTATTTTTCGGAATGGTATTCGAGCGAGAACAAACAATCGTACGCGACTTTCAGCGTCGTTCAACCTATTATTTGGACGGACGGAACGCTTGCGCTTAACAATAGATTCGGCTACAACGACGCGCTTAGCGAAGTTCAGGATTCCCGTCAAAAAACTTTCAGCAACAATCTTTATCTCAGCTTCGATCAGCCGCTGTTCACTTACAACCGCACAAAGATGCAGCTGACCGAACTTGAATTGGATTTTGAAAACGCCGCTCTTAGTTATGCAATTCAAAAACTTGCGATCACAAAAAATGTCTCCGAAAGTTTCTACAACGTGTTCCAACAGAAAATGAAACTGCAAATTGCAAAAGACGAATATGAAAGTCAGAAAAAAAATTACGAACTTACTCAGAACAAAGTTGACGCGGGCATTCTTTCGAAAGACGAACTTTACCAAGCTGAACTCAATATGCTCAACAGTCAAATGAGTTATCAAAACGAAGAGGTTACGCTTGAAAATAATCTTGATCAATTTAAACAGCTTATCGGAATTCCGATTGACGAGCAAATATCTATCGTTGCGGATATTTCGCCGAACCGCGTTGACGTTAGTCTTACAAAAGCCATTAACAACGGCGTGCAACGGCGGATGGAATTGCGGCAGAGAGAAATAGACATTCAAAATTCGGAAAACGAATTAACCAAAACAACGGCGACTAACGAATTCTTCGGCAAGCTTTCTCTTTCGGTCGGGTTAATCGGAACAAATGAAAAGTTTAAAAATGTTTACGCTACGCCTGCGGATAATCAGCGATTTTCATTATCATTTGATATTCCTCTATTCGATTGGGGGGAAAGAGAACACAGACTGAAAGCCGCGGAGACAAGCATTGAAACGTCCAAGTTATCGCTGGACGACGAGCGGACGAGCATTCTTGTAGCTATTAAAAGCGTTTACAGAAATCTTCAAAATCTCGACAAGCAAATCGACATTTCCAAAATTAGCGAAAGAAACGCGCAACTCTCTTACGACATCAATTTGGAAAGATATTCAAACGGAGATTTAACAAGCATCGATTTGCAAAGATTTCAAACGCAGCTTTCTCAAGCGAAACTGAGCAAAGTGCAGTCGCTTATTAACTATAAACTCGCGCTGCTCGATATGAAAATTCAATCCCTCTGGGATTTTGAGAACGACAAACCGGTTGTGCCGGACTTAAACGCAGATGAAGAATTATGACAAAACTTAAAGGTGTGATTGTGAAACGTTTTTTTATACTCGGTTTATTAATTGTTTTTATTTCGGGCTGCGGTTCCGATCAATTTAATTCCGAGAACGAAGTTACGGTTCCCGTTTCCGTTGAAGCGGTTAAACTTAAACCGATTGAACAATTTCTTGAAGCTACCGGAACGCTGCAGGCTGAATCGGAAACCGTTCTTCGCGCGGAAATATCGGGGAACTATAAACTGCAAATCAATCCGCGAACAAAAAAAACTTTTTCTTTGGGCGACTTTGTTAAGAAAGATGAAGCGATTATTAAGATTGAAGATAAAGAATATTTGAATTCCGTTCGGATCGATTTGAAGAAACTGCAAATGGAAGAAGCTAAAAGCGAATACGACAAACAAAAATCGCTCTACGACAGAGGCGGCGTTACTTTCAAAGATCTAAAATCGTCCGAGCTTGATTATCTCGACAAAAAGTACACTTACGACAACGCGCTGCTCCAATTGGAAAAAACAAAAATAAAAGCGCCTTTCGGCGGAATAATTGTCGATCTCCCCTATTACACCCAAGACACTCGCGTTTCGCAGAATTCCCCAATGGCGCAGCTGATGAGTTACAAAAAAATGTTCCTTGAAATTAATCTTCCCGAAAAACAATTAACGAAAGTAAAAACCGGACAGCGGGCGCGCATAACAAATTACACGGTCGGCAACGATACTCTAACCGGAATCGTAAATCAAATATCTCCGGCTATCGACGCCGGAACGCGTACGTTCAAAACCGTTCTTAGCGTTAGCAATCCCTCGCTGACGTTCCGCCCCGGTATGTTCGTCAAGGTTCAGTTGATTACCGCTAAAAAAGACAGCGCAATCGTAATCCCGAAAAATATTATTCTTTCCCGCCGCAGAGGAAAAACCGTTTTTGTCGTTATTAAAGGCGCTTCTCAAGAAAGAGTAATTTCAACCGGACTGGAAAATCCCGAAGAAGTTGAAGTTCTCAGCGGACTTGAACCTGAAGAAAGAGTCGTAGTTAAAGGATTTGAAACGCTCAGAAGCCGGCAGAAAGTAAAGATAATCAAATGACAGAGAAGACGGCAAAATGAAAAAATTAATACGGACCGCGGTTGATTATCCGGTAACTCTTTTGATGATTATCCTTGCGATACTTCTGCTCGGTTATATTTCTTTCGACCGTTTGGGCGTGGATTTATTCCCATCGCTTGAATCGCCGAGACTTTACGTTACGTTAAAAACCGGAGAGAAACCGCCCGAAGAGATTGAGAAGAATTTCACCGAAAGCATTGAAGCTCTCGCCATTCGTCAGAGAGGCGCAACGCGCGTTTCTTCGGTTACAAAAACAGGCGCGGCGCTGATTACGGTTGAGTATTCTTGGGATAAAGATATGGACGAGGCGTTTCTTGATTTGCAGAAAACCGTTACGGGCGCTTCGCAAAATTGGGACGTTGACGAATTGACAATTTCTCAAATAGATCCTAACTCGGAACCGGTTATGGTTATCGCCTTTTCAAACCCCGGCGTCGGCGATATGAACGCTCTCCGCAAAACTGCGGAAAACTATATAAGAAACGAACTGATTAGATTGGACGGAATAGCCGACATAAAAATTACCGGCGCCGAAAACAAGGAAGTATCGATAAAAACCGACCGATATCTACTCCGCGCCCACAATCTAACGCTGGATAATTTGAAAACTCAGATAGATAATTTCAACCGGACGGTTTCCGGCGGTTCGATTGTCGAATTCGGGAAAAAATATATAATTAAAGGAGTTTCGATTTTCGGAACGCTTGAAGATTTTGAAAATACGATTTTAAAATTTGAACGAACCGCTTCGCTCGATACCGTAACGGAAGCGCCCATTTATCTTAAAGACGTTGCCACGGTTGAATTTATTAACGACAAGCCGGAAAACATCGTCAGCCTAAACGGAAAAAGATGTCTCGGACTTCAGATTTACAAGGAGACAAAATATAACACCGTAAAAGCGGTTGAAGAATTGGGGAAATCGCTGACCAAACTCCGCAAAGCGCTGCCGGGCTACAACTTTGACGTCATCCAAAATCAAGGGAAATTCATTCGCGCCTCAATTGACGAAGTTGAGCAATCGGCTTTATACGGAATTGTTCTCGCCGTTATTGTTCTCTTTGTATTCTTGCGGCGGTTTGGAGTTACGGCAATTATAAGCGCCGCTATTCCTATTTCAATTGTCGCAACTTTTAATTTAATGTATTTCAATCATCTTTCGCTCAACATAATGACGCTCGGCGGTTTGGCGCTCGGCGCGGGAATGCTGGTTGACAACGCGATTGTCGTAATGGAAAATATTTACAGAAATCTCGAAAGCGGAATGAGCTTGAAAGAAGCCGCCGTTACCGGAACGGCTGAAGTAGGCGGAGCGATAACGGCTTCAACAATTACCACCATCGTAGTATTTCTCCCGATTGTTTATCTTCACGGCGCTTCGGGAGAACTGTTTAAAGATCAAGCTTGGACGGTAGCTTTCTCGTTAATCTCCTCTCTTTTTGTCGCGCTCTTATTTATTCCGATGCTGACGATAAAATTTTTACGTACCGGCAAAAGTAAGTCCGTTCCCGAAACAATTACGTTTAAACGTTATCCCGATTTTCTAAGAAAAGTTCTTCAAAGGAAATGGACGGTAATTATAGCGGCTTTGATTCTGGTTCTCTTTTCCGTATCGCTTCTTCCTCTTATCGGCAGCGAATTTATGCCGAAATCGGAGAAGAAAACTTTTTCAATCCGCCTTACTCTGCCCGAAGGCACGGAACTTTTGACGACATATAAAACGACCGTCGCGCTTGAAAATTTGATGAAAGAAAAGTTCGGCAAAACGCTTGAGAAGTTCTTTATTCAAGCCGGACCGTCGGGAAGCGAGAACGGAAACGAATCATTTTTTGAAGATGAAAACAGCGCAAACGTAAAAATGATTTTCGACAAAAACACAAAACTTTCCTCGGCGGAAATCGAAAGCGCAATAGCAAATATTTTTTCAACCGTGCCGGAAATGGAATTTTCTTTCGTCGATTACGAAAATCCGCTGAATATGATGCTGGGCACGGAAACCGCGCCGATTCAAGTTGAAATAAAAGGGGAAGACTTGGAAACTCTTCAAAAATTAACAAACGAAGCTTTAACAAAATTGCGCGAGACAAAATTTCTTTCGAATCTTCAGTCGTCTTTTGAAAACGGCGCGCCGGAGATTAATATTCAAATTGACCGCTTGAAATGCGGACTTTACAATATTACGCCCGCGCAAATCAGCGCGCAAATTGAATCGCAGCTCAACGGCGACAACGCCGGTCAATGGGACTTTGAAGGCGAAATGAACGACATAAATCTCTCGCTGCCCAAAATTGAATTGAGTAAACTTGAAGACTTGCCGATAAGAATTAATGGAAGCGAATTTCAACTTTCGGAACTTGCCGAAATTACAACTGCAAACGCGCCCAAAGAAATCTACAGAACAGATCAAACGCGCGTTGGTAGAATCACGGCGGACATATCGTCCCCGGCGCCTTACGACCGTATCGCTTCCGAGGTTAAAGATATTCTCGCCGGCATTAACTTTCCGCCCGACTATAAAGCCGCGGTTACGGGAGAAGAAACCAAGCGCGAGGAATCTATGCGCAACCTTACTTTCGCTCTCCTACTTTCGATTATATTAGTTTATATGGCGCTTGCCTCGCAGTTTGAATCGCTGATTCATCCGTTTACAATTCTGCTTACAATCCCGCTAGCCGGAGTCGGCGCGTTGTTAACCTTTTTCATACTTGGAATGCCTCTTAACATCATGGCTTACATCGGAATAATTATGCTTGTCGGAATTGCCGTTAACGATTCAATAATTCTTGTCGATGCAATCAATCAGCTGAAACGGAAGGGAATGGAACTAAACGAAGCGATTATTGCGGCGGGCGGAAGAAGAATAAGACCGATAATAATGACGAGTCTTACAACCATCCTCGCTCTTCTGCCTCTTACAATTAATTTCGGCGAAGGCTCGGAATTGCGCGCGCCGATGGCTTTAGCGGTTATAGGCGGATTGCTCTCCTCCACTTTATTAACGCTCGTCGTTATTCCCTGCGTTTATTCGGTTCTCGACCAATTCAAAGATAAGATGAATAAAATGTTTTACGGCGGGAAATAATTATTCTATGAAAACGATAGAATTTTTCATCAAGAGAAAAGTATTTGTCAGTATGCTCTTTATCGGGCTTACTTTTCTCGGATACGTTTCGTACAAGCAGCTTCCGGTTGAACTTTTGCCCAACGTTGAACTTCCGGTAATGATTGTCCGCGTCGATTCCCGTCAGGAGCTTACTCCGGCTTATATTGAAAACCAGGCTATCATTCCTCTTGAGGGCGCGATTGGAACGCTTGAAAACATTGAAAGCATTGAGTCTTACGCCGACTACCGTTCGGGAACAATTTTCATTACTTACTCGGGCAGCGCTCAAACAAAATACGCTTACCTTAAACTTTATGAAAAAATTGACGAAGCCCGCTCCCGATTGCCCGATAATTTTACGGTAAACGTTATTAAAATCAATACCGAACAAATGACAAATCAATTTATGGATTTGCAGGTACGCGGCGGCGGCGGAGTTGACAGAGTGCGGAACATCGTTGATAAATATATTACGCCCGAACTTGAAAGCATCGACGGAATTGCAAACGTGCAGGCAACCGGCGGAAGAGAGAAATCGGTTAAAGTAATTCTTGACGAGGAAGCGGTAGATGCATTCGGACTTACGCCCGCTAAAATCAGCTCTATCATAAACCAAAATCAATTTGAAAAAAGATTCGTCGGCAAAGTCGATCAATACAACAGAAGATATTTTGTGAACGTCTCGGCGGAAAACAGAGATATTTCGCAGCTGGAAAATATTATAGTAAAAAACAGCGGACAAATTAAACTGAAAGACGTCGCCGATATTTTTTTCGGAACTAAGGAAGAAGAGAGTTACAGCCGCGTAAACGGAAAAGACGCGGTCACAATCCAACTCGCCCGCGAATCGCAGGTAAATTTGATTGAGCTTTCGCATAAAGTAAAATCGGAGATTGATAAACTCAACGCTAAATTTGCCGGACAGGACATAGCGATTGTCGTTCAAAGAAATTCCGCGGAAGAAATGGAAGAAAGCATCGATACAATAATAAACCTTGCAATGACCGGCGCATTGCTTGCTATTATTGTGCTCTGGCTTTTCTTGAGAAATTTCCGGCTCATTTTTTCCGTCGGGCTGGCAATTCCGGTTTCGGTTTTTACGGCGTTCAATTTTTTCTACACTTACAATATTTCAATAAACTCGCTGACCCTTATCGGAATCGCGCTTTCCATTGGGATGCTGCTGGACAACAGCGTCGTTGTGCTGGAAAACATATATCGCCTTGCCGAAAAAGAAAAGGACGCGACAAAAGCTGTCGCGCGTGGAACAAAAGAAGTTTGGCGTTCAATTTTTGCCGCAACTTTAACGACTGTAACGGTTTTTCTACCGTTTCTTTTTTCGTCAAATTTTTTAGTGAGCGAACTCGGTTTGAATATCGGCGTTTCCGTAGTCTCCACGCTTATCATTTCGCTTTTCATCGCTCTTCTTTTTATTCCAATGATAACCCATTATTTTTTGACGAAAAAAAATAACCGGATCAAATTTCACCGCATTAGCGGAGACAACAGATTGATGCGGATTTATCTCGTTCTTCTTAAAGCAAGTATGCGCTTTCCGGCAAGAACTATTATTACCTCCGTAATCATTTTTTTTGCCGCCGTGTTTATTGCTCTTGCAATCAGCGTAAACGTAACTCAGGAAACGGAAACCGCATCTTTCTCTCTTTACGTTGAAAACCCGCAGGGAACGACGCTTGAAAAATCCGATCAAATTGTAAAAAGCATCGAGGAAAAACTTGCCGATATAAAAGAAAAAGAAGACGTAATCAGCAACATCCGCGCGGATGAATCGACGGTTACGATTAAACTTAAAAAAGATTACAAAGATTTGGACAACCGTTCAATAGAAGATATTAAAGAGGATATTCAAAATAAAGTCAACGGTATTAGAAGCGCGGACATAAGCTTTGAACCGCCGTCTTCGAACAGCCGTTTCAGAAGCGGCGCCGGAGCCAATATGGGACGGGCGTTCCAAAGGATGCTCGGCGTCGGGCAACAGACGGAAAAAGTCGTAATCAAAGGCAACGACTTTCAGAGGATGGAAAAGGTCGCCGAGGACATTCAATACTATCTCGACAACTTATCTTCCGTAAACTTTGCGCGAGTCTCCGCTTCCGGGACCAGACCGGAAATTCACATATTATTCGATCAAACTATTCTTGCAAAGTATGATATTCCCCTCTCGTCAATCGTTTCGGAACTTGCAACGTTCAACAATCAATTTTCCTCCAATACGGTTTTCAAAAGCGGAACGGACAGCTACGACATAACGATACAAACGGGCGAAAATGAAAAAGCGGAAAAAACAATTGACGATTTGCGTAAAATAAAAATCTTTGGCGGCGGCGGAAGTATATTTGATCTTCGGCAGATTGCGCGTTTTATTTACTCGGGCGGAATGTCTTCCATATATCGGATGAATCAGGAAAAGCAGATTGAAGTCAGTTACTCGTTTCTTTCGGAAGTAAACGATTCAAAGGAATTGCTCGAATCGGCGCGAAACGAAGTGGACGAATTAGTAGCCGCTTTAACGCTTCCCGCGGGCATTGCAGTTGAAGTCGTTCACGACGATAATCCGTACGACGAATACTATTTCTTAATTGCCGTTGCGGCTCTTCTTATTTATATGATTTTAGCTTCCGTTTTCGAATCGCTCTTAACCCCGTTGATATTGATGTTTTCAATTCCGCTCGCCGCGATTGGCGCTTTGGCGGCTTTGATTTTCACGGGCAATTCGCTTCTGAATACGAACACGTTAACGGGATTTTTAATACTCCTCGGAATTGTGGTAAACAACGGAATTATTCTGATCGATTATTCAAACAATTTACGGAAACGCGGATTTACAACGCCGCGCGCCCTTGTTACCGCCGGACTTGCGCGCGTCCGTCCGATTTTAATCACCGCCGTAACGACAATTGTCGCGATGATTCCTCTTGCAATGGGACAAGTTCAATACGTCGCCGAAATTGGCGCGCCTTTTGCGATAACCGTTATCGGAGGTTTGAGCGTAAGCACGCTTTTTACGCTTATCTTAATTCCAACAATGTATTCGGGTCTCGAATCCGCGCTTCAATGGTTTAAGAATTTAAGTTTGAATATTAAATTATTTCAATTTGCAACGCTTCTAATTTTATCCTATTTGATTTACGCGGATATTGATAGTTTCATTTGGCGGCTTGCGGATCTTTTTCTTGTTTTGATTTCCATTCCTGCGTTAACTTACTTTATTCAAAACAGTCTCCGCCAGGCTAATGCAAATCTAATCGGCGATAATGAACCGATTACTATTAAGATCAGAAACGTCGTGAAGATTTATGATCTGCCTTCGCGATTTGTCCGCGAGTGGAAACGCGGGAAAAATCAATCGACTGAAAACGGCGGTAAAAACAATCTTCATTCGCTTTTGGAAAATTTCATCTGGCAGACGCCTCTTTTGCTTTATATGATATATTTCACATACTTTTATCTTGAGTCGTCATTTTGGAATTTTGTTCTCATTCATATTCTTTTCTTTTTCGCTCTTGCTCTTTTGAAAAGAACGACGATAGCCGTAAAATCATTCAACTACAAAAAGCAGAAGCGCTGGCTTAATCTTTTAACGCCCTTATTCTATTGGGGTTTCCCGTTTTTCAATATTGTTTACTTCTATTTTAATTGGGATTCTTTATTCGGAACCGGAGTAATCGCGTTTCTGTGGTTCGGCGCTTTATTAATTTACTCAACTTCTCAAAAGCTGACCGATAAAATTATTGAAAGCGTCAACGATAAAAATTTAACGGGAAAAATTAAAATAAGATATTACAGATTTGTGCTCGTGATTCCCGTAATCGGGAAAAAGAAAGAACCGTTCAAAGCGCTCGATAAAGTTTCGCTGGAAATCGGGAACGGTATGTTCGGTTTACTTGGACCAAACGGCGCGGGAAAGACTACGCTAATGCGGATTATCTGCGGGATATTCGAGCAAAGTTACGGCGCCGTTACCATTAACGGCGTCGACAGAAATAAATACCGCGAAGAGCTGCAAGGGTTAATCGGTTACCTTCCGCAAGAATTCGGAATGTATGAAAATATGACGGCTTACGAATTTTTAGATTATCAAGCGATTCTAAAAGGATTAATTGACGCCGTGGAAAGAAAAAAGAGAATATCCGAAACGCTCGAATCGGTTCGCATGTTTGAACATAAAGATGAAAAGATCGGTTCGTTTTCCGGCGGAATGAAGCAGCGTATCGGCATCGCGCAAATATTGCTTCATTTACCGAGGATACTTGTCGTTGACGAACCGACCGCCGGTTTGGACCCGCGTGAAAGAATCCGTTTTAGAAATCTTTTGGTTGAACTCAGCCGCGAAAGAATTGTGATTTTCTCAACGCATATCATTGAAGATATTTCAAGCTCTTGCAACCGAGTTGCGGTTTTGAACGATGGAAAAGTCCGCTACCTCGGCGAGCCGATAAATATGACAAAAGCCGCCGAAGGAAAAGTATGGACGATGCATGTTGAACCGCAAGAGTTTCCCGAAACGCGAGAGAAACTTATGGTTGTGCATCACATGCGGGACGGCGATAAAATTAAACTCCGCTGCATCTCCGAGACGCAGCCTGCTGAAAACGCTTATCCCGTTAAGGCGACTCTTGAGGACGCTTATTTATATTTACAAACGGCGGGAGTTAGTAGATAGGAGTTAGAAACTAGGAGTTAGAATTTAGGAGCTGGAATTTAGGAGCGATGAATTGAAAGGCAAACAGAAATTAAATATTAAAAATCTTATTATTATCATTAAAGACGAATTCCGTTATTCAATGAAAATAATTTTCGGGAACAAGTTTATTTATTTTCTTTTGACTGCAATCATTTTCTTTTTAATTGTAACGACAATTAATCTTTTTTCATCTTCCGATTTTACCGAAGGCGGAGTTTATTATCTTCTTCTTTTTCCCGGGATTCTTCTGATTTTCTATCCTACCGCTTTCGGAATTCAAAACGACGAAGATATGCGGATGCTTGAAAATCTTTTCGCAATTCCCAATTACCGCTTCAAGGTTTGGCTTCCGCGTCTCGGGATGATTTACGTTTTAGTATCGCTTCTGCTCGCTCTTCTCGCGGGTTTGAGCGCATTTGCATTAACGCCCGCGCCGGTTTTCGAAATGGTTTATCAGTTGATGTTTCCTATTTTCTTCCTCGGCAGTCTTGCCTTTGCAGTTTCAACTGCGGTCCGCAACGGAAACGGAACGGCGGTAATAATGGTAATAATCGGATTGATATTTTGGGTTTCCGGCGGAATTCTCGAAGGAAGCAAATGGAATATTTTTCTTAATCCCTTCAGTCTTCCGCGCGATATGAACGAAACGATTTGGGAATCCGTTATAACTACAAACAGACTTTATCTTTTCAGCGCTACAATTCTTTCCCTTTTATACGGGCTGCTTAATCTTCAAAAAAGAGAAAAATTTATTTGATTCGGCTTCAGTAAAATATGAATTGATTTATTTACTATTGTAAACAAATATTAGAAATCTTTTAAAAATTAATAAACATCTCACTCCCGACAAACAACGCCGTATGTTTTCTACGCAGGGACGCCCTGAACTAATAGATAATATCGCTCCCACGGAGCTTTTATTGTTGTCCAGCGTTTCAAGATTACCATAATATCGCTCCTATCGGAGCTTGAAAGATAAAGTAAAAGTAGAATAACGCCGAATATGCAATAACCGCTGACAGCATATCGGAGCGCTTTAATGATAAAGGAAAAAGCATCGTAGATGCGAGATTATGGTAAGAAGAATAACCGAGAAAAGAAAAAGCGCCATAGGCGCGAAATTATAGTTATAAAAGGAAAACACAAAAATAATCAAGTTTATTACGCCCAAATCACGTCTAAAAATCACTAATAATTCACTGCAATAAATTAACTTTTTTCTTCGGGAAAGCGTGGAAACAAAAATATCTCACGATGCGAACTACATCGGGATTTGAAATGACTAATAGAATTTTGCTAAAAAAAAATCATCTTTTATTCCGAAATGACATTTATAAGTCAAAAAATGTTACTAATCGCGCTACTAAGTAAATAATTTAGAATTTTATTTTACGGAAATTTATTTTTTTTTAGAAACTCTAACCTTTATAGCCCAAAATTTAAACCAGCGCCGTATTCGAGTCCGGTAATATTATAAGGAATGTCGGAGCGCAAGATATGCGTATTATAAAAGGCGTTTAAATCCAAATAGACGTCTCCAAAAAGTTTAATCGCAAAACCCGCGCCGAATTGGAAATTGAGTTTTACTTCCGTAACGTCGCGGCGAATACCGTCGGCGCCGATAAAATCTTCGGAGATAATATTAATNNNGCGGCAAGATAAGGAACAATCCAACTCCGCGTGAATATATATCTTGTTCCGACTTGAAGCGGAACCATTCTAAAAATCTCTTCCCCGCCAATCGACGAATTACGATTGATTTTGAAATTAACGTATCCCGCTTGAAACATAAGCGCAAAGTTACTTTCCGCAATCGTTCCGTAACTCGCATAAAAAGCGGAGCCGGTTTCCCAATTTTCGCCAAAATCGCCTATGCTATTAATATACGCGCCGTGAACGGACATGAAATTTTTATCTTGTGAATATAAATTTACCGACGTAAGCAATAACGCAACTATTAAAATTTTTTTCATTCTATTATACTTTAAATTTAATTTTTAAAATAATTCAACGATTAATCGTTAAAATCCGTAACCAATGAAGAGCCTCTGTTCGTTGTTCTGCATATATTTATTATCGTAATTATCATAAAGCCCGCGGCGATGATAAATTAAATATTCCAATCCGAGATACCAATTTTCATAAATCCGGATTCTTAATTGCGGACGAAACATTCCGATAAGTTCGTCGCCGGGAGCGCCGTCCCAAGTATGTATCCACCAGAAACTGTAACCGAGATACAAAGACCCGAAAGAAAAGCGCAGAATATTTTCCATTTTAATATGCGCGCCGGGACCCATATTATAAGTTCTGGCGGAATCAAGAAATTCCACTTTATATTCGGGGGCAAAATCGGAATTTGCGCCGCCCATCAAAAGAACGGCGGCGTTTAGGATGCCCGCATATTGAACCGATTTTCTCGGCGGCGTTCGGTAACCGATTCCCAATCCTACGCTTACGCCCCCAATGTTGTAAACATTGTTATTCAAGAAATCGTAATGTCCGAATATCCCCCACAAGAAACGGGCTTTATTTTTCATCTTAAATGTTTTACCATAGAAAATATTGTAAATTCTAAAAGTATTAAACGCCGGCTGCTTTTCAATTCCCTCTTTGTTTTTCATGCTGAATAAATTTATCGCCAAATTGAAGCGGAAGAAATCAAAAGGCTTGAATTTCTTTTCATTAAAAATAGTTCCGTAAGTAACGTCAACGGCAAACATCATACTTTTTGAACCGTCTTTAAATTTTGTTCCGTCGGCAACGTTGTTTCCGCCAATAGAAAGCTCGCCGAGCAAGGTTCTTTTTTCGTAAAGTTTTTCGTCGGTAATTCTCGAAACTCTTCCGGTTACAAGTCTTGTAAACAATCTGCCCGGATTAAAAATTCCCGCGCCTATTTCGCGCCAAACTCTTTCGCCGCCCGTTGCGCTTTCATCCAAAATCAAATTAGAGAAACGGTAAAACATTTCCCCAATCATAGAACCGCCGTAAGAAGTCATAATCCAATCGTTCCAAGCGGGCGGTTCGTTTTCCATAAAAAACTCCCACTGCCAGCTTCCTATCGCGCCGACGGCTAGCGAAGTCCAATAGTTATAACCGTTTGAGCGCGCAAGATTGTAATAAATCGAGCCGTGGAAAGGATGAGCGAACATATTAGTTAAAAATCCGTCGGCGTCCGTTGACCATCCCCTTTCAAAATTATGTTTGATTGTCGCCGGTCCGATTTTTGCGAATTCGGAACCGCTTAAATAATTAAAACTCCCGAGCGCTAAATTTAACCCAATTGATTCAACAATCGGCAGCCATAAAGGAGATTGCGGATTATACTTTTGAACCAGCGTTTGATTGGGAACGTAAGAGCCCGAATCAATTAGTAAACTATCGGCGTTGGACGAATAAATCGACTGTCCGTTTACTACCATACCCGATAATAAAAAAAAGAATAGAATAGTAATTTGCTTTTTAATAGTAGTACCTCCAATCAAATATTGTTCTTAAACCAAACGACCAAACATTTTTCAGCTGCGGAACCGAGCCGTTTTCCGGAAGTATAATGCCGGCGGAAAAAGGGATATCGACCCCGACGGTAAGCTGTATAACAAAGCCGGAGCTTTGGTCGAGCGAAAAAGTGCGGAAAGGTTTATATTCCAAAATCGGCGCGTCAATTTTAATTGATTTATATGAGATCATTTTTGTTTCTTTTTCGCCAACCGGAATTAACAGCGCGTCTTCGCTATAAAAAGAGACCCCAACTTCACGCCCGAGCACAAATTGGAATCTTCCGATGGGAGTTGATATTCCCGACTGCCAGGGAATAACTCCGCCGTTTCCGGCAATAACAGCCATCTTCGAATATGTATCCATAGATATTAACGCAAGAGGCAACGCTAAAACCATATCGCCCGGGATAAGCCAAAAAGGCATTCGCAATCTTGCAGTGTACGCGTCTCTTCCGGGAATTGCGGAAGTAATCGATCCGCCGTTACTCAAATTCGGAGAGTCGCCAAATTTCATGGAGGCGTTTCCGTCCTGACGCCAGCCGAGATCCAGAAAGACCAATCCGTCTCCGGCGTCGTTCATCACTCCGTCTAATCCTACTCCTAACCTTAACGCGACTCCAATACCGCTGTATGCGCCCGCTTTCGTCTGCAATTCGCCAAAGCCGCCTATAAGACTTTCGCCCCAAAACGACGGGGCAAAACCGATGAACAGACCAAGTTCGGAACGGAATCTCGGCAACGCGCCCAATCCTGCGCCAAGCCCTGAAATCGGTATTTTTTCGACAACTTCAATTATTTCTTTTTTCAATTTATCGTTTAAAATATTTTTGGGCATAAAATTATTTTTGCAAACGCTAAAGTCGCCCGGTTTCATAGGATTAAAACCATGAATTAAAACCCCCGCAGTATCCAGCCCGTTTTCAGAAGCGTCTAAGAATTGTTCAATGCTTAGTTTGACTGCGTCCGAGGCAAAATCGACGTCTTCGGGACGCATGTGCGCGTCGCCCATAATTACGGCGTGTCCGTTATTCCAAGTAATAACTTCAAGTCCGTTTTCATTATAGTAATCATGCGTTCCTTTTCTCTGCGACGCGTCGCCCCAAGTCCCGGCAACGTGCCCTGCGGCAAACGTGTCTTCCAAGAAATGAAGCGCAAAGGCTTCGTCGCTGAAGGCGGACAAAACTATCTGCGACCTTTCTTCGGCGCTATATTCTCCCGAACGAATCAAAGATATTTTCTTTAACGCCATTGCGTGAAAATAAGCGTAAACTCCAATCGCGTTAATTTCGCTTCCTTCTTTCAAACAGAGCTTCCCATAATCTTTCGGAGAGATATCATATCTTGGTCTCGCAATCAAAAAATGAGCGTTGTTTGAACCTGCTCTAATGGCGTATTCTTCGTCGGCTCGCTGCAGTTTGATATCGGAATCGCGGAGATAATTAATAAGTTCGCTTCTGGTTTCCGCCTTTGCGAGATTTTCTTTCAATTCTTGCGCAATGTCGGCAACTTCAACTATCCACTCAGTATCAAGAACATTATGAAGCATATTTGCCGGCGAGCAAGAATGGTCTCCGGAAATTGCCGACCACGACGGCCAATCGATAAATCCATGAGTTCCGTCGATAATCTTTGCGGGAAGTCTTGTTTCGTAACCTATTCGCGCTTCCGCCCAAAGCTTATCGAGGATTGTCCGGTAATTAGCGGAAAGTTTTTCGATAGCCCTTATTGCAATATCCCTGTGTTCAGGATAAACCCAAGCGTTTGTTAATGAAGATGAAAAGAGAATTACAATCAACGATAACGCGGAAATTATTTTAAATTTCATTTTAGTATCTAAAATTAATTTTTGCATAATTCGTGCCAATAGCTTTTATGGGGCTTCGCAAAACCCGCTTATTGTTTGAAATCGTGAGTTACAATCTTTATTTATGGCGTATAATTAAACTATTTATTAAACTATTTATTTTGCTTCGCCCGCCCGAGTAGTGCAATTATTGGGTTTTCCAAGGCTTCTTTTAGTAAAAATAACATTTAATTGCTAATTCTCAAACTCCATTTGGCGGACGCTCTGCCGATGGAATTTTATTTTACAAAGATATTGTATTTATTTGATTCAAAAAGTAAGGATTGGAAATTGATACGCATTCGAAATTATTAACCGATCCGCCGTTTTTTAAAAGCATGGAAAGAACGGCAAACGACATTGCAATTCTATGATCGCCGAAGCTGTCGAATGTAATTCCGCCTTCGGAGACGTTTCCTTTAACCGAGAAGCCGTCGGGATATTCTTCAATCTCCAATCCGAGGCGACGCAAATTTCCGCACATCGAATCGATTCTGTCCGATTCCTTTTTCCTCAGTTCTTCGGCGCGGCGGATTTCAAAAACTCCGTCGGCAAAAATTCCGGCGATAGTTAGAATGGGAATTTCATCAATAATATTCGGAATAATTTTTTCGTCTATTGGAACGTTACGCAGCGAAGATGATTTGACAATTAAGTCGCCGTATTTTTCATTATTTGAAATTCTAATATTTTCAATTTGAATTTTTGCGCCCATTTCCCGCAATATTTTTAAGACTCCGCTTCTTGTTGCGTTAATCAAAATATTTTTTATCGACAATTCGGAATTTTTACTTAAAAGAGTTAAAACTAAAAAGAATGCCGCAGTGGAAATATCCGAAGGAATAAAATATTCATTCGCCGAAGGATAGTATTTCTTTGAAACCGAAATAATTCTTTCCTCTCCAATCCGCTCTACGGGAAGCGACAGCATATTTTCCGTATGATTGCGCGTCTGCGCGCGTTCGATAATTTTTGACGTCTCCTCGAGGTGAAGTCCGGCAAGAAGCAATGCGCTTTTAACTTGCGCGCTGGAAACTTGGAGGGCGTATTTTACGGCGGACAACTTTTCAACGGGAAATACTTTCACGGGAAGCGTTCCGTTTTCACTCGCAATAATATCGGCGCCGAATTCTTTAAGCGGCTGAACGACGCGCGTCATCGGTCTTTTTGAAAGCGATTCGTCTCCCGTAATAACGCTCGGAAAATCTTGCGCCGAAAGTATTCCGCTTATGAGCCGCGCCGTAGTCCCGGAGTTTCCGGCGTTTAATTCTTTCGCGGGTTGACGAAACCCTTTGAAACCGACTCCTTGAACCGTTACTCTATTTTCTTTAACTTCTATTTTTGCGCCGAGTTCGCGGCAAACGTTTATTGTTGAAAGAACGTCTTCGGAAAGCAGACAGTTTTTAATCACGGATATTCCTTCCGCCATTGCGGAAAACATTACCGCGCGGTGCGAAACGGATTTGTCGCCCGGGAGAATCAACTCTCCGTTCACGCCGTTTATTTTATGAAAGAAATGATTCTCCACTTTATTTCCCGCACCATTCGTCAATTTTCTTTTCCAATTCATCTTCCTGCAGTTCGCTCTTTTCGTACATACCTTTTTCCGCGCGCTGCCTTTGAGCTTCGTAAAGAACAACCGCCGCGGCTACGGAAACATTAAAACTTTGAATCATACCGCGCATCGGGATGTAAATTGTTCTATCCGAAAGTTTCGCCGCTTCCTCCGAAACGCCTCGTTTTTCGTTGCCCATTACAATTGCGATTTTTTCAGTGAAGTCTATATCGTAAACGCTCACGGCTTTTTCGTCAAGAATAGTCGAATAAATTTTGAATCCTTCTTGTCGCAGCGAATCGAAACACTCTTTTGTGTCGCTGAATCTTTCGCGCTCAATCCATTTATTTGCCGAAGACGAACTGATTCTGCTAATTTTCGGGAAGCTTTCAATTGTGTAAAGCAAAGTAACTTTGGGAACTCCAACCGCGTCGCACGTGCGAAAAATTGCGCTCACGTTATGCGGATCGTGAACGTTTTCAATAACAACGCGTAACGACCGTTGCCGCGCCTTCAGAGTGGAAATGATTTTATTTAATCTTTTTTCGGTTTTGAATTGACGCAATTTACTTTTCGAAAACTAATTTGTAAGTTGATTTGTTTTTGGTCTTCCGGGCTTTGTCTGTTTTTATTTTAGCGTCGTTTGGAAGATTCAGATAGTAACGGAGAAGTTCGACCGTATTTTTTATTGCTTCGTCTTCTTCGTGCGCCCAGCTTTCACAGCCGTTTATGGAAGGGACTTCTGCGGAGAAACCGTCTCCGGTGTCTATAACAACAAGATCGAGAACCATTAATAATTCCCTTCCCCAACTCCTCCGGTAACGATTTTCACGCTTGCGCTCGCCCCAATTCTGTCGGCGCCGCTTTCAATCATCGCCTCGGCGTCTTCGCGGGAACGGATGCCGCCGGACGCCTTTACGCCGACGGAACTTCCGACGACGTATTTCATCAAAGCCACGTCGCTTGCGGTTGCCCCGCCTGTGCTGAATCCGGTTGACGTTTTAACAAAATCGGCTTTCGCTTTTTTTGCAATCAAACAGGCTTTTATTTTTTCTTCGTCGGTTAAAAGCGAAGTCTCAATTATCACTTTGCAAACGGCGTTTCTTTTTTTTGCGGCAAGAGCCACTTGGTTTATATCGTTAAACACGTAATCATATTCGCCGCTTTTCAACATGCCGATGTTAATCACCATATCAATCTCTTCGGCGCCTTCGTTAAGAGCCGTCTCGGCTTCGTGTCTTTTTGCAGATACGCTTGTCGCGCCGAGCGGAAACCCTATTACGGTGCAGACTTTCACGTCGGTTCCGTCGAGTTCTTTATCCGCCAAAGGAACGAAAGCGGGATTAATGCAAACCGAAGCAAAATGATAGTCTCTGGCTTCGGAACATAATTTTTTAATATCGTCAATCGTGGCGTCGGCTTTTAAGAGCGTGTGGTCAATCATTCGAGCTACGGATAGGTCTTGAAGTTCCCGACCGACGCCCAAACCGGCGGCTATTCTATCCGCGCCGTTGTTGATAATTTTCTTCACCGCTTCCGGCTGGTCGATGATGTTTCTTTCCCATCCGGCGCAGGTTTCCGTTGTGCAGTAAAATTGATGCAGCGATTTTTCCGTAAACGCCTGCGTAATAACTTTGTCGATTACCGAATTGTCCATCTTATTCCTCGAAATTTTCTATTCTTTGAAACGCAGTATAAGTATTCTCAAGAAGCATTGCAATAGTCATTGGTCCGACTCCTCCCGGAACCGGCGTAATATAACTTGCTTTCTCTGAAACGCCTTCGAAATCAACGTCTCCCGTCAACCGATAGCCTCTTTTTTTCGAAGCGTCTTCCACTCTGTTAATACCGACGTCTATAACGACGACGCCGTCTTTAACCATATCGGACGTAATAAAATCCGCCCGTCCGATTGCGGCAATTAAGATATCGGCTTGCTTTGTGTAATACGAAAGGTCCGCAGCCGCCGAATGACAAACCGTTACAATAGCGTTTGCGTTTTTCTTTTTCTGCATAAGCATGTTGGCTACCGGCTTACCGACAATGTTGCTTCTTCCCACAACAACAACGTGTTTTCCGCTTGTTTCAATTCCGTATCTTTCAAGCAGAACTAAAATTCCGTGCGGCGTGCACGGGAAAAACGTCTCTTTCCCAATCACTAAATTTCCCATACTTACCGGATGAAAACCGTCTGCGTCTTTTTTCGGCGAAATCGCTTCTATTACTTTATCTTCGTCGATATGAGCGGGCAGCGGCAGCTGAACCAAAATTCCGTGAATCGATTCGTCGTTGTTATATTTTTCAATTATTTCAAGAAGCTCATTCTCGGAAACGTTTTCGTCCAATTTTTCCAAGACCGAATACATTCCCGTTTCGGCGCATGCTTTTTGCTTTGAATTTACATATACTTTAGAAGCCGGATCGTCGCCGACCAGTATGGTTACAAGCCCGGGCGGTTTCGGAAGATTTTTAATTTTGTTTTTCAATTCTTCGCGTATTTCCGCGGCGGTTGTTTTTCCGTCGATGATTTGCATTTTCAACCCTTTAATTTTTCTAATCAACCATTTCTTTTAAGATTTTGTCTATTACATTTT
>JAADIR010000258.1 GCA_013151245.1 Chlorobiota bacterium | reverse complement strand
ATGAATTTCACTACTTCGGCGGAATCTATCGCGGGAGTTGTGTTCGGCATACAGGCGACTCCCGTAAATCCGCCGTTAGCCGCGGCGTTACTCCCGGTGCGGATCGTCTCTTTATCTTCACGTCCTGGTTCGCGGAAATGAACGTGCATATCGTAAAATCCGGGAACGCAATGGAGATTATCAAACTCAAAAACTTTGTCAGCTTTGCTTTCCGAAATCTCGCCGATTTCCGCAATTATTCCGTCTTCAATTAAAATATCGCTTTGTTCGTTTTTGTTCGTCGAAGGATCGACGATTTTCATTCCTTTTAATAAAACTTTCATCTTTCACCTTTCGTTTATTTTCCGCCGAGTAAGTAGAGAACCGCCATTCTTACCGCGACGCCGTTTGTTACTTGATCTAAAATTATTTGATACGGACCGTCGGCTACTTCCGAAGAAATTTCCACGCCGCGGTTAATCGGTCCGGGATGAAGAATTAAAATATCGGGATTGTTATTTTCAATCCGTTCCGCGGTAACGCCGAAATAGTTGTGATATTCGCGAACCGAAGGAATGGAACTGCCCGCTTCCCTTTCCAATTGTATTCTCAAGACGTTGATTACGTCGTTCTCGGCAATCGCTTCGTCGATTCTGTGAAGAACTTTAACTCCGAGTTTTTCGATATGGCGCGGCATCATGCTGAGCGGTCCGCATACCGAAACTTCCGCGCCTAAAGTTTTAAGCGCAAAGATGTTGGATAGCGCGACGCGGCTGTGAGCGATATCGCCCACGATGCAGACTTTCAACCCTTCGAATTTTCCTTTCTTTTCTCTAATTGAATATAGATCGAGAAGCGCCTGCGTCGGGTGTTCGTGGATTCCGTCGCCGGCGTTGATTACTTTCGCGCTCGTTACTTTCGTGAGAAAAAGCGGAACTCCGGCCGATTCGTGGCGGACGACTATCATATCGACTTTCATCGCTTCGATGTTTCTTACCGTGTCTTTGAAACTTTCCCCTTTCGCCGCGCTGCTTCCCGCTTTCGAAAAATTAATTGTGTCCGCCGAAAGCCGTTTCTCAGCCAGTTCGAAAGACAATCTTGTTCGCGTCGAATTTTCATAGAACAGATTGCAGATTGTAATTCCCTGAAGCGTCGGGACTTTCTTCACCGGACGTTCGAGCACTTCGCGAAAAGTTCGCGCCGTATCTAAAATAAGATTGATGTCTTCCACGGGCGCGTTTTGCATTCCAAGTAAATGTTTGCTTGTTAAACTCATTTATTTCTCTTTTTTATTCGTTATTGGTTTCGATTAAGTAAACGGCGTCTTCGCCGTCGATTTCTTTCATCTGAACTTTCACTTCTTCGTTGATTGAAGTAGGAATGTTTTTCCCCACGAAATCCGCTTTGATAGGCAGCTCGCGGTGTCCGCGATCCACAAGCACGCAAAGCCGCACTGTTCGCGGTCTTCCGAGGTCCATAATTGCGTCGAGCGCCGAACGCGCCGTTCTTCCGGTGTAAAGAACGTCGTCAATAAGAATTATATCCTTTTCGTTCAAATCGAAAGTTATGTCCGTCACCGAAACTTCCGGCTGTTTCAAACGCGTTCTGAAATCGTCGCGGTAAAGCGTAACGTCAAGCACGCCTAAATCAACTTTTCCGCCGTCAATTTCCTTAATTTTTTCATGTATCCGTTTTGCAAGAAATTCTCCGCGCGTTCTCATCCCCAGCAGAGTTATGTTTTCCGTTCCGCCGCTTTTTTCTAAAATTTCATGCGCGAGACGCGTTATCGTTCTGTTCATTCCCGCTTCGTCAATAATGGTCGCTTTGATTTTCATTTTTTTATCCGATTATTATTCAATGAATTTTTCTTCCGAAGGTTGAAACAAGTTGTTAATCTTGCTTTTCTTTTTAAATAAAAAAAGCCCCCGAAACTCGAAAGTCCGGGGGCTGCGTTTAATTTTATATGCGTCTTGTTTTTCTCTTTTCATGTTCCTTATTATCTCACGGGATAAAGTTAAAGGAAATCGTTTATCAAAGTTAAGATTTTTTTCTCCCTTTCAAAAGATTTTTTTCATAATTTCAAATTAATTCAAATAATTATTTTCATCATGCGATTCCAAATAATTCCGCTGCGCATTCTCATAGGAATTGTCAATTTTAAACTGTTCTACAATCTGCTGCAAATGTTCGGTCAATTGACTCAAATCTTCAGAGGCTTTCGCAATTTCCTGAACGCCCAAGGCGGATTCCTGCGCGACCATATTTACCATATTTATCGCTTCAATGTTTTTCGATATTTCTTCCGCGGTGGCGGATTGTTCTTCGCTTGCGGTTGCAACTTGGCTTACAACGTCCATTACCTGCGTTGACGAATCAACAATTTTCTGCATCGATTCGCCAGTTTTTGCCGCAAGTTCTTTTCCGTGCTTGACTTCTTCAACTCCTTTTTCTATCGATTCAACGGTTTCCTGCGTTCCGTTCTGAAGCTGGACTATCATGTCGGCAATTTCTTTCGTCGCTTTGGTCGTTCGCTCGGCAAGTTTTCTTACTTCGTCGGCGACAACCGCAAAACCGCGTCCCTGTTCGCCGGCGCGCGCGGCTTCGATAGCGGCGTTCAAAGCAAGCAGATTTGTTTGATCGGCAATATCATTAATTACGTGAATTATCTCGCCGATTTTCTCGCTGCTTTCTCCAAGATTCTTAACCGTCTCGGCGGCTTTAACTACAATATTTGCAATCTCGTCCATTTCATCAATAGTCAATTTAACTGCGCTGCCTCCTTCATGCGCCAAGTCCGTAGTCTCTTTCACGGATTGGGCGGCGACGTTTGTATTTTGATTTGTCTCGACTATCGTTTTTGTCATCTCTTCCATCGCGGCTGCAATTTCGCCCGTTTGACTGCTTTGTTCGGAAGCTCCCGCCGCCATCTCTTCGGCGCTTGACGAAATCTGAGTGCTTGCGCTTGCCGTTGCCTGCACGGCTTCGGTTACGCTTATTAATATTTTTTTGAAGCCTTCAATTACAAAATTAAATCCGTTAAACAATTTCTTAATATTCTCTCCGTCGTTCTCTCTTAAGTCAACCGAGACCGTCAAATCTCCTTCGGCGACTTTTTCCATTATCGTTACTATTCTATTCACGCTTTCCGCAAGATATTGTTTTTCTTGTTCGGATTTTTCGACCGCTTCTTCAACTTTCTTTTCGATTGATTCCTTTTCGGCTATTAAATTTTGACGATACTCTTTTATATTCCCGGCAAGCTCGACAAACGCAGCGCCGAGTTCGTCAAATTCATTCTTGAAATTACATTTGAGCTCAATATCCAGATTTCCGGCGGAAATTTCCTTTGTTGCGATAACTAAGTTCTCAATCGGCGCTATCAATTTTTTCTTAGAGGCAATGAGAACAAGAATAATCGTAAATATGGTTAAAATTCCTATCATTGCGGAAAGAAATTTAATTGAATCTAATTTAGAGCGCGATTCTTGTTCGAATAATCCCACGGCTTTATTCATTTCTTTTAATAGCGTTATGTTATTCGCAAGCAGATAATTTAAAGCCTCATTGTCTTGCGGATTGTTCTCCATCTTTTTCACCATCGCATAAAATTTTTGCCAAAGATCTTTTACTATATTCAACTGCGCAAGAATTTCCTCGTTTTCCGTTGGCGGTAATTCGTCGTTGCCGGAAATTAATCCGGATAATGTTTTATCAAATAATTTTGCGGTCGCATCCAGAGTTTCCTTTTTTACTTTACCTTGCGAAACGGCAATGGCTTCTTTAGTCATTTTCTGGGTAAGCATCCTTTGCCGTCCGGCTAAATTAATTACCGTCCCGTCGGCTTCGTTCCCCTCGATTGTAAAGTATGTGTAACCCATGATTACCATAAAAATACCGCCGATTACAAAAAAGATAATCCCTATTTGATTCCTCAACCGATGTTTCATATATTCCTCCATAAAACCGTTAGCATTTAAAATATTTTTTTATGAAATATTATCGGAGAAAAACTATTTTTCTTTATATGAGAAAAAAAGAAAACCGCGTCATTAAAACAACGACGCGGTTTAAAATGAATTTATTTTATCTGGCGGAACTAATTGAGATAGCGATCTGAATTATAGCTTTGCAAGTTATTTTGACCTTGTTCGTTTTCTTCGATTTGGAATTGATTGACAATTTGCCGCAGGTTTTCCGTTAATCCGTTCAAATCTTCCGAAGCTTTGGCGATTTCCTGCACGCCGACCGCCGACTCTTGAGCGACCATATTTATCGCTTCGATATTTTTTGTTATTTCTTCCGCCGTCGCCGATTGTTCTTCGCTTGCGGTGGCAACTTGGGTAACGACGTCCATCACTTTTTGCGAGCTTTCCACGGCTTTCGTAATCGATTTACCGGCTTCGGCGGCTAGACCTTTCCCTTCCTCCACTTCTTTAACGCCTTGCTCGATTGAAGCGACGGTTTCAGTTGTTCCTGTTTGCAGTTGTGAAATCATATTCGCTATTTCTTTCGTGGCTTTGGTTGTTCTTTCGGCAAGTTTTCTCACTTCGTCGGCAACCACGGCAAAACCGCGTCCCTGTTCTCCCGCGCGCGCGGCTTCGATGGCTGCGTTCAAAGCCAGCAAGTTTGTTTGATCGGCAATATCATTAATTACTCCGACAATCTCGCCTATTTTTTCGCTTCTCGCTCCCAAATCTTTAACCGTTTCCGCCGCATTTATTATAATGTTTGCTATTCTATTCATTTCCTCAACAGTTTGACGCACTGTTTCGCCTACATCGTTCGTAACTTCAACCGATTCCTTCACCGCCTCAGCGGCAATATTTGTATTTTGATTTGTTTCAACTATGGTTTTGCTCATCTCTTCCATTGCAGAGGCAATTTCACCGGTTTGGCTGCTTTGTTCCTGCGCTCCGGCGGCCATTTCTTCGGCGCTCGACGAAATTTGCGCGCTCGCGCTTGAGGTTGATTGAACGGCTAGTGAAATTTGTGAAATCATTTCTCTTAAATTATTAACTGTTTTATTGAACGCTTCGAACAATGGTGAAATTAGTTCATCATTTCTTTCGGACTCTGCCTTCGCCGTTAAATCTCCAACCGAAACTTTTTTCATTTCATTTAATATATGTTCAATATTTCTCTTTAGAAACATCTCGCGCTCTTTAAGATCGGTAACATCGGCAATAAATTCAACGGCTCCATTTATTCTTCTATCATTATCATAAGTGGGAATGCCGGTATAAACGACGTCATATTCTTTTCCGGCAGGTCTCGCTTTTTGTTCGGCGCGTTCATTCTTGCCTGATTGCATTGCCTGATGCAGTCGGCACTCTTCGGTATTACAATGATCGGCGTCCATCAAATCATAACATTTTGAGCGTTTACATTCATCCAAATTTTTATTTACCAGCCGCCGCCCCATTTTATTCATGTAAACAACATTATACTCTTTATCAATCACCATAACCGGCGCAGGCAAATCTTCGAGATAAGAAATATATAACGAAACGTTTTCAGCCATTTGATTTAATATTTTTGCTAATCTTCCGATTTCGTTTTCGGAATCAACTTTAATATCAATATTATAATTGCCTTTTTCAATTTCTGTCGCTCCTTCCGTTATTTTATGAATATCTTTAGAAATCATTTTAGAAATGTAATAGCCGACGATCAAAGCGATAATTGTCAATATTATAAAAGCTAGCCCCAATACATTTCTCTTTGAGGCTATTAGCTCGTCCGCATCGTCAAGATACATTCCGCTGCCGATAATCCAATTCCATCCGGGAAATAATTTGACATAGGATAATTTTGCCGACGGTTCGTCGAATCCTGGTTTGGGCCAATTGAAATCGACAAATCCGCTTCCCTTTTTTTTCACAACTTTTACGAATTCATTAAATATAAATTTTCCGTTGGGATCTTTTATACCGGATAAATCTTTTCCGTTCAACTGCGGTTTAAACGGATGCATAATCATTATTGGCTGCGTATCATTTATCCAGAAATAGTTTTTACCGTCATAACGTAACTTGGATATTTCTTCAATAGCTTTTCTTTTCGCTTCCTCCGGATTAAGATTCCCTTCTTTTTGCAATTTATAATAGCTATCCGCTATCGAATAAGCAACGTTAACAACGTTTTCCAAAGATTTTTGTTTCATTTCAATAATTGAAGAACGCAAAATCGGTAACACGCCAAATACAAACATTATAAACGCAATAAAAAGAATAACGACGACAATGGAATATACTTTTGCAAAAACGCTCCAATCCTTAAACTTCTTTTTCATTAAAAAGTCCATTTCTAACCTCTTATTCAATTAAAATAATTCCTTTATCCATTATCGTTTTACTCCGTAAAATGTTTAATTTAGTCCGTAAAATATTTAATCGTTTTCAAAGATTTTGGTTTTAATGAAACGGAGCGGTTATAAATGTCTTTTGAATTGAGCAGTATTATAAAGTCGCTGATGATTTTATTTTAACAAATAGGTAAATCCTATTCTTCCGTAAGGATCAAAGTAAAGCGCAAAGCGCGTATTCATCAACCCTTCGTGACGATTGACGAGAAACGTTCCGACGAAATAACCGATTGAGGCGCCGAGGAAAACGTCGGAGAACCAATGTCTGTCGTAAATTACCCTTTGCGCGGCGGTTAGAACGGCGGGAGTGAAAATGAGCGCTTTCCAATACCACTCGTCAACGTGCGCGGCGAGGACGGACGAAAGAGAAAACGCCAAAGTAGCGTGCCCGGAAGGAAGCGATTTTTGCGAATTGTCTTTTGCGTTGAACGGGTTGTATTCTTTGGGACCTTCATCAAGATAAGGACGGCTTCTACCTATTCCGGCTTTAAGCCAGCTTGTAATTGTATTGGCGATAAAGTATGATTCGTATATTTCCAGCCCGATTCTGAACGCCGTTTTATCCTGCAAAACCAATCCGTAAGCGGCAAACGCGCCGAACGCATAGTAAGTTGTATTTGTTTCGCCGTAAAACTGTCCGAATTCCAAAAGGTCCGAACCGATTAAGTCGTCGTTTCTTTTTGCAATCTTTCTAACATCTTCGTCAACCAGCGTGAAAAGATAAGTTCCTCCGGCAACGGCGCCAAACGTCGCCCAGTCGCGCAAATTCCAGCGTACTGGCTGCGTCGCCATCATGACGACGTCTTCGACGGCGGTATATCCAATGTTCACAACGGTTTTGTAAGGTTCTCTCTTCAATAGCGGCTTCTCTTCAACCGTAAAAACGGCAAACGAAGAATCGGTCAAACCTCCTTTGTCTTGAACGACGAAAAGAAGCGTGTCCTTTCCCGTCCAGTCTTCAGGATAATCTATTGTAAGAATATTTTCTTCCGAAAGAGCGAAACCGATTTTGCCGGAACCGGATATTTTCCATTTAATCGTTCCGGCGTTATCGTCGGGATCATAAACAAAATCATTCAGATTTATTTCCGAGAACGTCTCTCCTTCATAAATTACTTGATCGGGAATCTTTGTAATTTCCGGAGGGTCGTTTACCGGTTCGATTTCGAATTCCACATCGCAATAGGCGGTTAGTTTGCCCGGATCGGTTGCGGCAAAAGTTATCGTATCTTTTCCCGTCCGGTTCGCCGGATTTAGAATAGTCGCAACGCCGTTTTTGTCAACCGCGGCTTGCAGATATTTTCCGCCGAAAGCCTTGAATGAAAAGTCTTCCGGTTTGTTGTCCGGATCTTTAAGATAATTTTTCAAATCCAATTTTGGGAATTCTTCTTTTTCCGAAATTACTATCGGAGCTATCTCTGTAAATTCGGGTTTATCGTTAACCGGCTTTACAAAAACGATAATTTTCCCGGAAGCCGTTTCGCCTCCGTTGTCGACAACGTTTATCGTTAATGTATCCGCTCCGTTCCAATTTTCTTTTTTTGTTTTAACGAAAAGATATTTGCCGATTTTTTCAACCGAAAGATTTTCGCTTTCAAAATTAAAACGAAGCTCGTTAAAACCGTTGTCGGAATCAAACGCATAAGCGCTCAAATCAAGCGGATAAAGCTCGTCGTCTTCGCTGAAGGAAAGCGACTTAGGGAGATGCAATTCCGGAGCGACGTTCGCGCGCGTTAAGATAAAATTCACTCCGACCGACGCCGAGATAGAATCGCGATAACTTACCTTAAATACAATTGTTTCTTCTCCGCTCCACTCCGGGTCTTTCGGCTTGATTTCGGCTTTTCCGTTTGAGAGAAACTTGACGATTAAATATTCCGCGTTTGAAAAACTCCAGACAAGTTTCGTTCCGTCAATATTTTCCGCTTGAAGAAAGTCGTTCAGATTCAATTTGATTGATTTTTCCGCAGCTTGAAAATTTTGGTCGGGTATTTTTTTAAATTCTAATTTTCCCGTCGTAGGAACTGTAAGCGGCTTTTCGGGATTTTCTTTTCGGCACGATGCAAAAGAGAAAAGAAGAAGAACCATTGAAAAATATATGATTGTTTTTTTTATATTCCTATTGCGGCAAACCGTAATTGATAATGGGAAACGGATAATCCGCCGGGCGCCGCGCATGGATAATTGGAATGATGGAATTTTGGAATCCCGAGCATAACAATTGGCGTTTCGGTTTAACTGATTTGAGTTTCTCATTCATTCACTCATTCATCCATTCTTAAATTACATCTGTATTTCTTTACCGCTGTGAAATATAAAAACAATTACGCGCGGCAAGCAACGCTATAAAATTCGTTCTGCGCCAGAGCCGGAATGCCGAAATATTTTTCCGCAATTAGCCTCGCTAAAAAAAACGGGGCAATTAAAATTATTGTTACTTCAGCAGCATTAATTTTTTCACGGCGGTTTTTCCGCCGCTCTGCAATTTGTAAAAATATATTCCGCTCGCTAATCCTTCGGCGTTAAATTGCGTTTGGTAAGTTCCCGCGTTTTTATTTTCAGATACAAGCGTTCGGAGTTCGCGCCCGAGTATGTCAAATATTTTCAATTCAACAAATCCGTTTTCCGGAATTGAATATTTAATTACCGTGCTCGGGTTGAACGGATTAGGATAATTATTGAAAAGCGCAAATTGTTTAGGAGTCGCTAAAACCATTTCGTCAATTGTTCTTTCAATAAATTCGTCCGTTCCCGCAATCAGTTTTATCTTTTGCGCTGCGCCCTTTGTTAATCGGACTATCGAACCGTTGGGAATTATTTTATTTTCCGCCGCGGCGTAAAAAACGGCTGAATAGTTTTCTTGTTCGTCTCCGAATCTTTCAATGCTTATTGTCGCGTAATCGTCGCTTAAATTGTTGAGAAGATTTAACTCCCAAATCGCGCCGTCGTTAAAGGACTTTGCGTTTAACAATAATTTATTACCGCTCTCATTGGAAATATAAGCTCGCAATCCTTTTTGTATTCTGGGACCGGCTGTAATTTCGGTTTCATTTACGGCGTCCGATTTCCTTCCCACAAATAATTCGCATTCGGATTTTCTACCGGCGATTTTAATTTTTGCGCCCCAACCGTTGGGACTTAAAATTTTCGGAAAGAGATCGGGGTAATATTCTCCGTAAGCTTTCAGCTTTAACTCATTATATTCCGGTTCAACAAAATACGCCTCTCCGGGACGCATTATGCTTGTAGCCCGCCACGATTTGTTGTTCGTATCCCATTTCAAAAGCGTTACCGGAGTATCGACTTCAACGGGAAAAGTAAACGGCGAAGCGACTGTTTTCCATCCTTCCCCGTCCAGAGTAAAGAGAGAATCTTTCAGCTTCCGCGTGATGAAATCGTTTTTATATTCATACTTGAAACGGAGATTATTTTCCAAACTCTGAGCAATGAAATATCCTTTATTCGGTTCAACGTAATAATTATCGAATTGCGAATATGAATTTGAGGAGTTCGCGTCGTATTGATAAACCATCCATTCTCCGTCGGTCATATTTTCTCTTCCGCCGAGATTGAGGAAAAGCGAATCGAAAACCACGTCGCCGAACGGAAACCCGAAGAACGTCCATTTGACGTCCGATTTCTCCGGCTCCGAAGAAACAAAACTGCGCGGAACAACGACGGTAGGAGTTTTAAAATTGCCGACGATTATCTGCGCGTCGAGATAATCGAATACTTTTACCGAATCGACCGTAATTCCGCGAGAATCTTTCGTATCCAATTGACCGGCAAATATTAGTCCTCTGTCGTCTATATTATTGTATGGAATCACCGAGCGGTTATCGCCGACGTCCGAAGCCGTTTTTCTGAAACCCGGACCGCCCGTGAAATAATTTATTTTAAACTTCAAGTTATCGTAATTCTCCATCAGTTCGGAGTTGAGAATGAATTGTATTGAAGTTTTCTCCGGGAAAAGATAACTATCTTCGACGAAATTTGAATTGTTTACTTTCAAATTATCTTTAATCAATTGCGTTGATTTTAGGCTGTCGAAACTTCCCGTCAAAACAACTTTTATCGGGCTGTCGCCAAATCCGTTGTGCCAAATTTTCATTGTGTCAATGTTTTCAACGTCAAAATTCGGAGTTAAATATTGAACGGTAAAACCAATCGAATCGTCGGGTTCGACAATTATATTTGAACTTTGTTCGTTTGTCACCCTAAAATACTTTTCCCAAAACGTAACCGATACTTTCACATTATCGCTGCCGGTGTTTTTAATAAAAAACTCCAGTTCGTTATTGCCGAACGTTTCAAAAGTTTCCGCCGACAATGCGGATAAACGGTCAAAAGTATCGTCGGAAATTTCTCCGCCCTTTCCCACGCCGCTGAGCGGAAAATTGAAAACGGAAAAAGGATATGAATTTGTGTACAACGTTAGCTCCGCAAAATTACTATCCAATTTCGCGGGGAAAAAATCAATGTAAATTTTAGTTGAATCTCCGGCGTTAGTTATTTTACTGAATGAAACAATTGAAAAAGCGCTTGTGTCGCGCCCCGTAATTTTTATGCTGTCAATTCGCAGATTAGCGTTTCCCTCGGTGTTTTTAATAAAAAAAGCAAGGCGTTTCTTTGAAGCGGCTTGAGTTGTATCGAAAGCAAGCTCGTCAATTTCAAATTTTGCAATCGCTTTTTGAAATAAGACTTGCAGCTTAGTAGTAATCGTATCGACTTCTGTCGGAGAAATAACTCGAATTAAATTCAGGCTTCCAAACTCAATAACCGAATCGATTTTTGTCGTATCGACGCGGACGAAGATAGTATCGGAATTTGTGGGAGGCAAAGTTATTTGCTCGATATCAACGGAGAAAATTGAATCGGGATCGGTATAAATTTCATCAAAAAACAAATCGCGAACGCCCATGTTGCGGAACTCAATTCCCTTCAGCGTATCGGAATCTCCTTCGGAAAAATTGATCGTATCGACCAAAGACGCGGGCGTGATAATCAAACCCGGAGTGGTTCCGAATGAGAAAACGGAACTCCATTTGCTGCTGTCGCCGAAAGCGTTGAATCCGCGCGTTCGCCAATAATAAGTAGAATCAAACAAAAGATCGTTAGCCGAATATTTACTCAATTCCGTAACCGCTTCTTTTTCAATCTGCACAAAATTAGAATCGAAAGTAAGCTGGAAAATATAACGGTCC
>JAADIR010000012.1 GCA_013151245.1 Chlorobiota bacterium | reverse complement strand
TCGCGGTATTTCGGCGATTTGCAAGGCGTCGTTAGAAATTCCCAAAACGGTTTGCCGATTCCGAAAGTAAATATTTTCACCGTTCCCGCTTCGCAATCGGTAACCACGGACGATATCGGTCAATATAAAATCAAAAATATCGCGATAGGCGAATACGTTGTTACAGCGGAAAAAGCGGGTTACGACACAGTCAATATCTCCGTCGTTATTCAAGCGGGACAAATAACGGAAGCGGATTTCTTTTTAACGGAAGTCGATACTTCCACGCCTCCGACAACCGGAATGATTGAAGGAACGGTGCGAGACGCTCAAACGGGCGCACTTGTTTCCGGCGTCGTTTTATCCACCGATCCGACAACCGACGTCGTAACGACTTCAGCGGACGGTTCTTTTTCGTTTGAAAAAATTACGCCGGGAGAATATACTATTTCGGCGACGAAAACCGGATATCAAAACGCGAACGCTTCGGTTACGGTTACAGCCGGAAACACGACGCGAGCCGATATCGTTTTAACGCAATCGTTCGGCTCTATTACCGGCGTCGTAAAAGACGCGGCGACCGAACTTCCGATTCAAGGCGCGAATATTCAAACCGATCCCGCGACAAGTTCCGTTACAACCGACAGCGACGGACGTTATGAAATAAAAGGAATAACGCCCAACTCGTATAAAGTTAAAGCGTCAAAAACCGGTTATGCCGACGCTGAAATTCCCGTCGTCGTAACCGCCGGAAACGAGACCGCCGCCGATATTCCGATGCAGCCGGGGAAATAATAGTTTTGTCGTCAAATGAGATTTCCCGACGCAAAACATTTTAGCTAAAAATTTATCTTAACAGCAACATTTTTTTCGTTGTCGAAAAACCATCGGTTCGCAGTTGATAGAAATAAACCCCGCTCGCTAAATTTTTAGCGTTGAACACCGTTTCATATTTTCCCGCGGATAATTTTGCGCTAACTAAAGTTTCGATTTCTCTGCCGAGTATATCGAAAATCTTAATTTCAACGAAACCGGTTTTGGGTATCTGAAATAATATTTTGGTTGACGGATTAAACGGGTTCGGGTAATTTTGCGAAAGTTGAAATTTTTCAACTTCTGCCGTCTCGTTTCTTACTCCGGTAATATTAGTCGTGTTAAAAAAGATAGTATCGGTAATTGAATACGGTTTAAATTGAAAAACAGATAATGTGTCGCCGCCGGAAGGAAAACGACCGCCTTTTTCCGTCGATAAATAAATCCAATAGGTGAACAGAGAATCTTTTCCTGATTGTTCCAAAAAAACTATTCTGTCTTTTGCGGCTCCGTTCGCCGTGAATCTTCCCGCGCCGTCGGTATCGTCAATTTCAATAAACCCGAAATCAATCCATTTATCGTCGTCAATGTTTCTTACTTTAAAATTAACCGGCATAGAAGGATAAGTAACGTCTGAGAGCGTGAATTCTTTTGAAACGCCGAAGCCTACGTCGTCGCTAAAAATAATTTCATAATCGTTAGGGGAAGGGCTTCCGTGTTCGTCACGGGTATATACTAATTCAAATTGATAATCATAAATATCGTTATTATTCCATCCGCTTTTGAGCGAGTCTATTCGTATGCTGTCGTTTACGATTACGAGGCGCAGTCCGTCGAAATACGGACCTTCTATCGCTGAAGATTCTGAAACAACTCCAACGGCTTTTTCGATTCCGCTGAAGTTATCAAAGACGCTGTAAAACAACTCGTTGCAATCTTGACAAGTCGGTCTCATAAACGTTACGCTGTAACTATGTCCGGTGACCTCTGCGCCGTTAATAACGTGTATTGAAAATTCTCCGGTACCTTTGGATTTTTTGACTATATTTGTCAACGTGTCGTCCGGCGTAAAACGTTGATTATATAAGGAAAAAGGGGAAACCAAAACGCTGTCGCTTCCTCCGTCCCAATCTATTTTACCCAGCAGTTCGTATTCGTTTGAATTTGGGTACTCGTTTGTTTTCCATAAAAAATTATCTCCCGCATTTACGTTTGTAAACTGCGTCCAATTAACGTTTGCAGATTCGCGGTAATATAATTGCGCCGTTACGTTAATACTTTGGTCGGCGCAGCCGGAAATCCATTCCACTTCGTAATCTTCGCTTAATTCATCATTAGCTTTTGGAGAAGATATGTAAATTTGCGGTATCGATTCGTTTTCGGGGTTGAATATTGTAAATCTTTGAGTAACGCTTCCGACAACTCCGTTTTCGGCGAAGGTATATACTGCGATTTTATTCAAAATACCGTTAGGCGTATTTTTAGTGTTCCAAGTAAAATATTGTTCGTCCGGTTGCGTTTCGCCTAAAAAAGTCCAGTTTTCTCCCATGTCCGTCGAAATAAAAATAATAGATTCCGCCGAGCCTTCGGCTCCGTCGTTAGTCCATGATATATCTACGGTTCCGTTTACCAACTCGGAATTTAAAGGATTCGTAATATCAACCGTAAATTCGTTTTGGTTAAAACCGCAATTAAAGAATTTTTTTGCATATTCGGCTTTCCTTTCAATTTCGGAGATCCTGATGGAATGGTCATTGTCAGTTGCAGGACCGTTAGCTAGAATAATCGCAAAAACAAACTCTGCCGAATCTCCCGGAGATAAACTGAAATAACCGCTTGAAATAAATCCGTCGTATTCTCCCATGGGAATATCGTCTGGATTAACAAATTCCCCGCCCGTCATAAAATCTTGCCAAAGCTCTTCGTCTGAAACGGAATTAAAATTAATTGATCCTGCGGGCAAATACCGGACGTTGAAGATTTTAGGCGTTTTACCTCCGTCGTTAAGTTCCGGCGTTTTGATAAAAGAAATACCTATTGAGCCGACCGGTGAGTTTCCGAATAACGGGGCGGAATTATCTCTATCGTAAAACCAGACTAAATTTTTAGTGATATCATAACCTATCAAGTCGTCTTGCGAATCGACGTTTCCTCCCACGAAATCAGCCGCCCACATTGTGAGCGCCATTTTGTTTAACTGTTTTGTGCCGTCGTTCTTAATTGTGTAAACCAGATAAATTAAGTCTTCGAAAGGGGTATCGGTAAAAGAAAACGCTCGCGCGCTTACTATTAATCCGAGACCTTTTCTCGTTAAATCTGTGGAATCCGGCGAATAGAGAGAATAGCGGTCATAGCGGTCGTCGGAAAATCTGTAATAAAGTTCTTGTCCATTAATGAATTTATTCTTACCAAGATAACCGTTCCAACTGTCGGTCCATCCCGGATCGGATTGGTCGTTCATTTTATCGGGCCATGATTCGGGCCACGTATCAGGTTCTATGCTGTTGGCTATCTCTCGGCGATCCTCATTGAAATAACCCGGGATAGGTTCAAAATTCCATGAAGTTCCGGCGGGAGAAGATCGGAAAATGGGAACGTCAACAATATGAATAGTATCGCCGTTGTCGTCTGCAACTTCCGCTCCGATAAAAATAGCGTTTAACGCCATATAAACGTGTCCGCTGTTTTTTGGCCATTCGAAAGGAGTTTGTACGGTAATTGGGTATTGACCGCCGGTTCTTCCGATATATCCGAAATTATGAACGGTTGCTCTTATTTGATTTGCTTCGAGCTGAGTCAACGTTCTATATTGCGGGTCGCCTCTTTCCAACGACGGAACATATTGCGAGTAAATTTGAGCGTTTGTTAGTAGAATTAGCAGCGGAAGGAAAGAAAAAGTTTTCATTGCTTCTCCGAGTAATGTTGTTGCGCATAATTAAATTAAAAAATACAAATTTAAATTTTTGATTGCAATATTTATTTTAAAATGTTAATTAGTGTAAATTTGGTTAGGCGCGAGTTTAAAATCGGCGGCAAAATATCAAAAACGATCTGATAATATTAGATATTCTGAATAGTTTGATGAATCAAGGGTTTTAAAAAAAGAAAAACAATTGCATGTCCTTTCTGTCCCACCCGCGAAGGTTTGCCTATCGGCAGACAGGCTTTCGCGGGAATGACTCTTCGTTAGTAAAACAAAATTCTATTTTTGTTCAAATCGTTTACGCTTGTCGGAAAAACGACGAGAATATTTGACGCCACAGTTGTCTATAAAAGATATGCTTAAAATTCATTGCCGCCGATTTTGTATTTGTACCTTTGGTTACGTTCTTTTCAAAAAACCGACTAAAAATTATTTCCTTGCCCGTTTTCCACTCATCATATATATTTCGAATCTTTTTTATGATACGGAGTGGATTTGAACAATATAAAGATTACGAAACTCGGAAGCGGCGTTCATATAATCAGCGAAGAACTTCCTTACGTAAAATCATTTTCTTTGGGATTTTGGTTCAACGTCGGTTCGCGCGATGAAACTAAAGCGAATAACGGAATCAGTCATTTTCTCGAGCACATGTTTTTTAAAGGAACGAAAAAAAGAAGCGCGAAAAAAATCTCGGAAGAAATCGAATCGGTCGGCGGTTATCTTAACGCTTTCACGTCGAAAGAACATACATGTTTTTACGGACGCGGACTTTACAATCATCTCGAAAAAACTTTTTCGGTTCTTTCCGATATGATTCAAAATTCTCTTTTCGACGAAAAGGAACTAATGAAAGAAAGCCGCGTGGTTATTGACGAAATGAAGGATATTGAAGATTCGCCCGAAGAATTGGTCTTCGATAAATTTGAGAATGTCATTTACGGAAACGGAAAACTCGGCTTGCCGATTATCGGCACGGAAAAGAATCTGAAAAAGTTCCGAAGCGCGGATTTGTTCAAATACATTTCTTCGCGATACGGAAACGGCAAATTGTTTATTGTAGCTTCGGGCGCGGTGAAACACGACGCGCTGATAAAACTCGCCGGAAAATATTTAACGAAAGATTTCGGACGAAAACCGAAACGGAAAGAAGAAAAATACGAAGAATCGTCCGGAAATGTTTTCGTTCCTAAAACAATTCAGCAATCCCATTTGATTGTCGGAAGAACCGCTCCGGGATATTCCGACGATACGCGGATTCAAGCGAGTTTGCTTTCGCACATTTTGGGCGAGGGAAGCAGCTCGCGTCTTTTTTACAGAATCCGCGAGAAAAACGGAATCGCCTATCAAGTCAATTCTTTTCTCAATTCCTTTTACGACGTTTCATCGTTCGGCGTTTATCTTTCGACGAACGAAGAGTCTATTAAGAAAGCGCGCGATTTGATTTTTCAAGAATTCGAAAAAATCAAACGAAAGAAAATCGGCGCCGCGGAATTAAAGAAAGCAAAGGAATATTTGAGGGGAAGTCTGCTGATGAGTTTGGAAAGCACGACGAACAGAATGAACAGAATAGCTCAGTCCTTTATTTATTTTAATGAATTTAAAACCGTCGAAGATTCTATAGCGAAAATTGAAGCGGTAAAGATAGACGAAATTTACGAAACTGCGAATCAACTTCTCGACGAGCGAAAGATGACGACGGTTGTTATCAGCGATAAAAATATTCTTGACGGCGAAGTTGACGATTGAGTTTTCGTTCGTAATTCTATTAAATTATAAATTATTTGCAAAATAAAGTTTCACCAACGTTCCGCACGGCGATATTTAGCGCAGCCGCATTGATACGGAACTGTATCCCGCAGTAATAAAAAGTGAAAATTATGCGGAAGATTTTCCACGATTGAATTTGGCGGTTTCATATCGGATAAGATTCGATATAAATGTTAACGCCGACAAAAAATGATTAAGATTAACTCCTTCAATCGAAAATACATCGCCTTGAAAAGTAAAAATTCCTATCGCAATAAATTGCAAATCAGAACTTAGATTTAATAAATTGCAACGGGAGTTTTTCTATTTTTTGATTTTTATTTCGAGGGTAATTTATCCGGCGGATATTAATAATTTTAAAGGTAAGGAGAATTAATTGAATGCGCAAGTCATTTAAATTTGTTTGATTCATCCCGACATTATAATTTGGAAATCAAATGAAAATAAACTTAACTAAAATATTTTCAGTTTTATTCCTTTTGTTTTCGACGCTTACTTTTTCTCAATCGGCTCCGGAAACTGTGAGGATTGACGCGCCCGTTTGGGTAGCCGTCGATTCGCCGTTCGAAATTTCCGTCATTCACAATTTCGAAACGGATATTTCTAAAAAATCGCTGATGGAGTTGTCATTGCCCGAAGGCGTGTCTTTAGAATCCGTTCAATTACGAAACGGTTTCGTTGAGGAATCCCTTCCGTTTGAAGAAGACGGTTCGTTGATTTCCGTAAAATTGTATTCTCAAAAATCGAAAATAGATTTTTTGTCTCCGGTTCAAATTGTTTTCGCATTCAATTCGGAAGCGGTCGAGCGGGAGAATATTGAGCTTACATTTATATCCGACGGAAATTTTTCCGAATGGACGGAAACGATTCCGATTGATTTTTATGTAGTTTCGGAAAAAGCGGGAGGCGCCGCCGCGTTAAAAAACAACTCGTGGATTTCCATTCAGCCTGACGGCGAGTTCGCTTCGGAGAATTTAACCGTAGAGTTTTGGGGGAAATTCGATTCGGCAATCGGGAAGTTTTTCTCCGTTGTCAACAGATTTTCATCCGACACGCTTTTAACGATCGACAACGGCTCGTTAAATATTTTAGGGTGTCAAACAAAAGACGCGGAAGTTTTATGCGAGTCTTTTCTTTCGCCCGATAATTGGTATCATTTTGCGTTTGAAATTCTGCAATCTGAAAACATTATAAATTTTTATGTTAACGGAGAAAAAGTAATTCAAAAAAGTTTTTTTGAAAGTTTGAATTTCGGCGATTTGCTTTTCGTTTTTCAAAACAGCGATTCCGGCAAAGTCTTTCAGATTGACGAATTACATATTTGGACAAGCGACCAATCAATTGTTGAGACTCTTGAAAAGAACGCCGGATACGCCGCGGCTGTAGGAGAGAATTCAAAAGAACAGCTCTCTTTTGATTTCAACAATAAAAATGAGCTTTCTAATAATTATGAAAATTTCCTAATCGGTTTTAACTCGATCGAGATCGAGGATTCCGACGCGCCTTTATTTACGCGCGCTCCTTCAATTGACGTAGAGCAGTTTTCCGGATATAACTTGATCAAATGGAAGAGCAAAGACGAAACCGGCGTTTCCGAATATGTCGTTGAAAAATCTTCAGCCGACGGCAGATATGAAGATGTTTTCTTCAAAGAATCCGCCGGCGCGGACGAAGAATACTACTATTCCGATTACCGCGACGCTGAAGACGGCGTGGTTTATTATCGAATAAAACAAATCAACGGAGACGGCTCGGTTGTTTATTCTCCGTCGGTGAAAATCGGATTGCGCGAATTAAAAGAATTCGAGATTGTTCAGAACTTTCCGAACCCGTTCAATCCTTCCACAAACATCAGCGTAAATATTCTTGTTGCGGGCGAATACAGAATACGCGTTTACAATGTTACCGGAAAAGTCGTGACAGAATTGGAGGACGGATTTCTTTCGACCGGAACGCACGAATACACCTTTAACGGCGCGGGACTTACGTCGGGAATTTATTTCTTCGAGATAAAATCGCAAACTTCCGTGCGCGCAATTAAAATGATTATGACAAAGTAAAACTCCTTTTGCCGTTGCGCCTCCCGTTCAAGAGGAGAGCGCTCAGATTAAAAACAATTTGACGTTTATTGAGCGATTCACAAAAATAAAGTTCCGTAATGCTATCAAAAATCTTTTCCGCCGCCACATTCGGCATCGACGCGTTTCTGGTTGAAGTCGAAACGAACGTGCAAAAACAGATTCCTTCGTTTACGATTGTTGGTTTGCCCGACAGCGCGGTAAAAGAGAGCCGCGAAAGAGTTACCGCCGCAATTACAAACAGCGGTTACAAATTCCCCGTTAAAAAAATCACGGTCAATCTCGCGCCCGCCGACGTTAAAAAGGAAGGAAGCGCGTTCGATTTGCCTCTTGCGGTCGGGCTGCTTGCCGCGAGCGAACAATTGTTTTCTCTGGATCTCGAAGATTCCGTTTTGCTCGGCGAACTTTCTCTCGACGGAACCTTGAGGAGAATAAAAGGCGCGCTTCCGATTGCAGTCGAGGCAAAAAAGAAAAATTTCAAGAGAATTATTTTACCGAAAGATTCAGCGACCGAAGCGTCTATTGTCGATGGAATTAACGTTTACGGTTTTGAAAATCTCAAACAAGTCGTCGGTTTTTTGCAAAGGGAAAATTACGCCGATCCGGTAAAAACAAACGTCGAAGAAATATTCGCCGAAGTGAACAATTATCATCTCGATTTTTCCGACGTGAAAGGGCAAGAGAACGTAAAGCGCGCTTTGGAAATAGCCGCCGCCGGAGGACACAATATACTTATGATAGGACCGCCCGGTTCGGGGAAAACAATGCTGGCAAAGCGTTTCCCGTCGATTCTTCCGCCGCTTACTTTTGAAGAAGCGTTGGAGACTACAAAGATTCATTCGGTCGCGGGAATTTTATCGAACGAGAAAGCGTTGATTACAGAACGTCCGTATCGAAGTCCGCATCACACAGTTTCCGACGCCGCGCTTATCGGAGGCGGAACTTATCCGCGACCGGGGGAAGTTTCGTTTGCTCATCACGGAGTTTTATTTTTGGACGAACTGCCGGAATTTAAGAAGAACGTTCTCGAAGTCTTGCGCCAGCCGTTGGAAGATTACAAGGTTACAATCAGCCGCTCGAAAATGTCGCTTGAATTCCCCGCCAATTTTATGCTTGCCGCGGCGATGAATCCTTGTCCGTGCGGTTACTACACGGACCCGAATCACGATTGCACTTGCACGGTTGGGATGATTCAAAAATATATGTCCAAAATATCCGGACCGTTGTTGGACAGAATAGACATTCACATCGAAGTTCCCGCGGTGAAATACGACGAACTTTCATCCGAGCGAAAAGGGGAATCGTCCGCCGTAATAAGAGAGCGCGTCGTTGAAGCGAGAAAAATACAGCAGAAACGTTTTGCCGATAATCCGCGCATACACAACAACGCCGATATGGGAACGCGGGAAGTCCGGCGCTATTGCAAACTGAACGACGCCGGTTCCGACCTGCTGAAAATGGCGATTACAAAACTGGGTCTTTCGGCGCGCGCTTACGACAGAATTCTTAAAGTAAGCAGAACAATCGCCGACCTTGAAAAATCCGACGAGATTCTACCGCAGCACGTCAGCGAAGCGATTCAATACAGAAGTCTCGACAGAGAGCTTTGGAATCATTGACGGGTGATTGTAGCGCAGATTGATTAGCGGAGCGGTCAATCTGCGGACTTACTCATTGAAAGCAAAGAAGCAAGAAAGAAAAAAGAATTAAGAGATAAGAACTATGAGCGAATGAGAATATGGGAGTATGAG
>JAADIR010000120.1:8277-19084 GCA_013151245.1 Chlorobiota bacterium | reverse complement strand
CCCGATTTATCCCGATGCTTTTTGTCGGGGTGTTTTTCCGAAAGCGGAATGTTCCATTTATCGGGAAAGATTTTAATTGTAATACTATAATGTGGTTTTCGTATTCTATAATTTGTCTTTTCGATCATGCTTTTTGTGAGAAATCTCACAACCTTTATTGTTTTGGAAATTTCTCAATCGCTAAAAAAGCAGGCTCATTTCGAAATGACAAATTTAAGATTTTCATTTTCCGAGAACCAATTTGGTTTGTATATATTTGCGCCAATTTAACAGTTTTAGAAAATATGGGAAAGAATAAAATAACCGCGGGCGCAAAGAAATTGAGCGGTCTTTTCACGCATAAGATAACCCTGCTTTAATTTTAATTTTTCTTTGAATTGAAGACTCTAAAGTTTAAAAGATTTGTTCCGATAATTTAAATAGATTTCAGAAAATTGGAGTGAATATGAAACCAAAAGTTACGCCTACAAGTAAAGAAAGAGTTATGAGGGAAAACGACTTTATTGTTTCAAAAACCGACCTAAAAGGATTTATCACATATTGCAACAGAATATTTATGGAATTTGCCGATTACGCGGAAGAGGAATTACTAGGTAAAAACCACAACATTATAAGACACCCCGATATGCCGTCAGTAATCTTCAAAGTGTTGTGGGACGAAGTTCAAGCAGGCAGGGAAGTTAATGCCTATGTTAAAAATTTGTCTTCCGACGGCGGTTTTTATTGGGTCTTTGCCAATATCACTCCCGTAACAAACGGCGAAGGAAAGATTGTTGGCTATAGCGCAGTAAGGCGCGCTCCTAATAGAGAAAAATTAAATAATGTAGTAATTCCTTTGTATCAAACGCTTCTAGCAGAGGAAAAAAAACACGGACGGAAATCGGATGGAATTAATGCGTCCTATAAATTGTTAAATAATATTTTGGATGAAAAAGGAAAAAGCTATGAAGAATTTATTCTCACCATATAAGCAGAGATCCATTGATCAAATATTTAATATTCGGAGCGGAATTACTTTAGTTTTGTTAGCTGCGGCGATTGTATTATTTATTTTCATAAACAGCGCAGACGCGGCTTCCGACTCCTCTTTACTCTCCGCAATTCTTTATGCGGATTTAATCATTCTTACTATTTTTACTGTCTATTTTCAATTTCAACTGAAAAATTATTTTTCGTCTTCGGTAAAGAGAATAACTGATCTGGTCGGCAAGCTGGCGCAGGGAAATTATGAGGATAGAATTACGTTCATCAAAAACAACGATGAATTGGGCGTGTTGATGTGGCAGTTAGATGATTTGACCGATCAAATGGAAGCCGGCATAAAAGAGATTGCCACCTCAATTGAATTTGCCTCGAAAGGTAAATATAAGGTAAATATTATAGAAAACCGATGGAAGTCGGGCTGCGCGGTTTACTGAAATATTCCGCTGAAAAAGCAAGAGAATCGATTACTTATCAGGAGAAAACAGATATATTACAAGAGCTTCAAGAATATCTTCAAAGAAATACTACGCGTATCATGGAAGGAATGAAATTAGTGGCGAACGGCGATTTAACGGTGCAGATTGCGCCCGAAAAACAAGGAGATATTATTTCGGAGATGATTGAAGTATTTAACGCCATGATTGAAAAGCAAAAAGAAGTTATTAATAATATTACCGATGCAATAGAAGCGACCGCAAGCGCATCCACGGAAATTTCGTCGAGCGCGGATGAAATGGCGGCGGGCGCGCAAGAACAAAGCTCGCAGACAACGGAAGTCGCCAGCGCGGTTAACAGAATGACGCAGACAATTTTGGAAACAACCGAAAGCAATCGTATGGCAGCCGAAGAAGCGAATAAATCGAAACAGATTGCCGAAGAAGGCGGCGTGGTTTTTGGAGAGTTGGAAAAAGGAATGGACAGTCTTGCCGAAATCGTTATCCACGCAACCGATATTGTTGACGAGCTTGGAAAGAGCAGCGAAAAAATCGGTGAAATTGTTCACGTAATTAATGAAATCGCGGATCAAACAAATCTACTTGCTTTGAACGCCGCAATTGAAGCGGCGCGCGCGGGCGAACAGGGACGGGGTTTTGCCGTTGTTGCCGACGAAGTGCGTAAACTTGCCGAACGAACCACAAAAGCCACTCAAGAAATTGAGGGAATGATAAAAGCTATTCAGGATGAAACCGTTAAAGCGGTTGATTCGATGCACGAAGGAACGGGACAAGTAAAGTTCGGAAAAGAAAAAGTCGCCGCGGCTAGCTCTTCGCTGCAGCAGATTATTGAATCGTCGAACAACGTAATGGAAATAATCAGAAAAACCGCGGAAGCAAGCGAGGAACAAAACGCGGTTGCCGAAGAAATTAACAGTAACGTTGCCGGCATAAATACGGTTGCGCAGGAAACGGCTTTGGGCGTTGAGCAGATTGCAACCGCCTCGGAAGATTTGAGCCGATTGACGCACGGTCTTCAGGAAATGGTTAATTCATTCAAATTAACGGAAAAAAGCGAACAAAATTTATTGAACTAATCAAAATAAAACCGTACTCATTTTTCCGACTGAGGCGTTTTCCGAAGCCGGAGTTTTTGTCCGCTATTTTCTTTTGTAAAACAAGAATATAATCACAATCAGAAGAACAAAAACGGTTAAATAATAAATTATCCGCGGCGTTTCTTTAAGATTAAACGGTTTGTAAACGGCTTTCATCAAAAGACTTTTTGAAAGTTTTTCCCCGCTGAATTCCCAAGTCAATTTATTTCGCGAAATTTTATCGGCGTTATGTTTTAATATTTTACCCGGCAAATAGAAGACGTAAATAATTTTATTCTTTGAAGCCGCTCCGAAACTTGAAATAAACGGTTGAACGTGTTGCGAAAAAGTTTCCGTTCCGTCGTCGTTTTCGGTTATGCCGAAATCTCCGTAACTGAATGCCTCGGCGGTTTTTAACGAATCGAAATTATCGAAATCGAATTCAATTTTTCCGTGAATCGTGCTATCGTTTAAATCCTTGTAAACTTCTATGCTTTCTATCGTAATATGTTTAGATGAAAAAAGGGATTTGATTGAATCTTTGTGGAAAAAATACATTCTTTCGGCTTCTAAACTGTCTTTGCCGCTTATCCAATTATATTGCCAATGAATAAACATCGAACCGGTTTTATCTTTCTTAATTGTTGTAACTTGAGTAAAATTTAAGCAGCCGTGTAGAAAAAATGCAGAGAAGAAAAGAACTAATATTTTTATAGTTTTATTAATGTTCCGTTTATTCATGACGCCAAAGTTAACAAAACTGCGGATATAAAAAAGCCCGATTAAAACTAACCGGGCTTGAATGTAAAAATTATTTTATTAGAATTCTACTTGAGCAGAATCATCTTTTTAACCGACGTGAAATTACCGGCGGTTAATCTGTAAAAATAAATTCCGGTTGTTAATGTCTGTTCGTCTGCCGAGAAAATAATTTGATATTTACCGGCTGTCTGGTTTCGGTTTACAAGCTCTGCAATCTTTCTCCCGATAACGTCATAAATTTCCAATGTAACGTGACTGTCGTTTGCCAATTGATAAGTTATGGTTGTGCTCGGATTGAACGGGTTCGGATAATTTTGTTCGAGCGCAAAAATTTCGGGAACGGCGTCGTCGTCAACGTTTGTAACCGAGCTAATATTAAATTTGGCAGTTTGCGAATAATCTGAAAAGTTACCGTCGGAAGTTTTGGAGCGAACTCTCCAATAATGTTCTCCGCTATTTAAGTTATCAATCGATTCAAACGGCTGACTTAAATTATCGAAAATTTGCGAATTTGCGAAAGAAGCGTCGTCGGCAATTTCAAGTTGATATGACAAATCGGATTCCGAAGCAACGGGAAGAACCCACGAAATCGTCGCATTCGAAGTCTGCAAAGCAACGTTGTTCGGTCCGCCAATCAAAGGTTGAACCGGCGCGGCGCCCGCGTCAACGGTGAATGTTTCTGTTGCCGAATAGCCGGAATAATTTGTCCCGCCGTAATATGTTCTTACTTTCCAAGAGTAAGTCGTTCCGGGAGTAAGACCGGAAACCGACGCTGTTGTAACCGTCGGGTTTGGCGTAACCGTAACATCGTCGGATGCAAAACCGTCGGCGCTGTAATGAACTTCGTAACTTTGAACTCCGCCGGACGAACCGTTAAGATACCAGCTTAAGTTCACGGTTGTAAAATAGACGGTCTGCCCGCCGACCGGATAACTCAAATTAGGCGAAAGATAGGACGAACCGTACACTGCGAAAGACCCTGAAGACCATCCGTTGTACGCGCTTCCGTCGTAAGCGGAAACCGCCCAATAATAAGTAGCGCCGTATTCAAGGTCGGAAGGGAACGAATAGTAAGTTTGATATAAGTCGGCGATATCGGCGGTTCCGCTAAAATCGCTTTCCCAATCGGAAGAGTTAGCGTCAACTTTCCAACGCACTGTATATTTTGTCAGTCCGGTAAATGAACCGTCAAGATACCAGAATAGAGTCGGTTTAAAAGAATACACGGTCTCGCCGCTAACCGGATAAGTTGCGACTGTTGTTCCCGTAGCGGTTGCAAAAATTGTGAATGTCTCCGTCGGAGAAGTTGCGGTAGTCGAACCGTCCGTCGCTTCAATGTACCACTCGTAGGTTTTTCCTTCGGTAAGACCGGTTAACTGATAATAAAAATCGGTAACCGCCGCGGCGTTAGCCTTCGTAAACGTTGCCGCTCCGCTTTCTTTGTAATAAACGTCAAAAGAAATTCCCGCCGAAGAACTGTTCAAATACCAATATACAAAAGGCGAAGTTGTATAAACTGTAACTCCTCCCGTAGGATATGAAAGGATGGGAGCCGTTACGGTAGTTGAGTTAAAAACGTCGAAATATTCTGTGGTTGACCAGTTGCCGGCGCTTTCATCGGAAGTTCCCCGTTTATAGACCGCTCTCACTCGCCAAAAATACGTTGTTCCGCCGGCGAACGAATACGTTGAAGCGTAATATAAATCCGGTATATTCGTAACGTCAACTTCGGGAGAACCGAAAGCGTTATCGTCGTCAACTTGAATATCGTAAGTTAAATTGGCGCCCGAATTCATAATATACCAATAAAATGTAGGCGGATTATTGTAAACAGTAGCGCCTCCAAAAGGGTAAGATAGCGTTACGTCAGTAGCTGAGCCGCCCACTGTTGTGAATTTATTTACGGAAGAATAAGTAATCGGTTCGTCGTTATCATCTGCATTTAATACGACTACTCGCCAATAGTAAGTCTTCCCCATCAATAACGAAAAGGAAGTATAAAGAGCGGTCGTCGTAGTTTCAAAATCCGGAGTCTGCGTCCAATCGGGAACTCCTGCCGAAGTTTTTGAAGTAACTTGTATATTGAATTTCAAATTAACTCCCAGCGCCCACGAGGACCAAGTAAAATATACGTCGGACATGAAAATATTGGATAGATCGGTTGGCCAATTAAGAGTTATTGTTACGGCGGCAATTGTCGTAAATGAAGAAACGTTCGACCAAGTTGTTCCGCCGTCCAATGAAACGCGCCAAAAATATTCTGTGCCGTTTGCCAGTTTTTCAGCTTCGGTTAACGTATAAGAAGTTTCATTAGACGTAAATGATTTATCGAAAACGATTGACACAAAACCGCTATCCGTCGCTATTTGAAATTGCTCGGTAGTAGAGCCGCTTGACCACGCAAAGGTCGGTTGTAATGAAACGTCCACGGCTCCGCCGACGGGAGACGTTAATGTGGTTTGTGCAATTGAGAAACCCGGCGTAACGAAAAGGAAAGACCACGAAATCAAAAACAATAATTGTAATGCGCGTCTCATATTTTCCTCCTAAAAATCTATTTTATTATATAAAATGCTATATATGGAATGTGAATTTGAATATAAGAAGATTTTTACGATATATCAAGTTGTTTTAATAAACAAAAAACGAATTTTTTATTTTGGATCCGCTTAGTATCTTTGAAACCAAATTTATGAATTTATTGTAAGATTTATGATTTTATAAAATTTTATGGAGTAAAAGATGCCTACGTATGATTATAAATGTTTGGATTGCGGAGACACGTTTGAATATTTTCAAAGTATGAAAGACGAACCGCTTAAAGTATGCAAAAAATGCGGAGGTCAATTAAAAAGATTAATCGGCGCGGGGCTTGGTCCAATCTTCAAAGGCTCCGGTTTTTACGAAACGGATTACAAACGTAAATCAAACGGCAACGGAACAAAAACTAGCGTAAGTAAGAACGCTGAAACCGGTTCTTCCGTCCCGGCAAAGGTTGCCGAAAAAAAAGATACGAAAAAGGCGTCTTAAAAATTATCTAAGTTTTAAAGACGCTATTGTATCAAAAGCATTTTCTTCGTCTTGGAAAATTTCGGCGTAATCAATTCATAAAAATATACGCCGGATGGAAATTTCTCCGAATTAAAATTTACCGAATGAAAACCGGCTTGTAATTTTCCGTTAAATAAATCGGATACTTTTTCTCCCAACGCGTTGTAAACAATTAATGAAACATTGCTTTCAAACGGAAGATCAAAGCTTATCGACGTTGAATTATTTTTTGACAATGAACCTTTCCCGAACGGGTTCGGATAGTTCTGCATCAATTCGAATATTTCCGGGGTTAGAATTTCCGCTTCTAAAATTTTTGAATAATGGAACGAGCCGTCGTTATCAATTTGTTTTAGGCGGTAAAAATATTTTCCCGCGGATATGTTTTTGTCTGCGAATGAATAATTCTGCGTTTCCGAAGTCGTTCCCTTTCCGTCAATAAAGGCGAGAACGGAGAGATTGTCGAAATATTTATTATTGCTTCGTTGAAGTTCAAATCCTTTATTGTTTGTTTCGGTTGCCGTTTGCCATCTCAATTCAACCGAATTATTATTGAGCGAATAATCGAACGAAATAAGTTCAACCGGCGTAACGCTTTCGTAAGCAATCGCGGCGTCAAATATTTCTTCTACAAATTGGGGCGCAACCAATTCGGTGGCGGCGGAGTTCGGGTGACTGTCCCATTCGTCTTGCGCGTATTGAAGCTGAAGTTTTCCGTCGGGACCCGCCAGCTTATGAAAGAAATCAAAAACGTAAACGTTAGGAGGGAATTCGCCTAAAATCGGGTCAAGCCCCAAAGCCAGCGTATCTTTTGCCCATTTGCAGAATTTGTCTGAAAGCTGGGCTTGAGAGTCGTTCGTTGAGTTTGGAACGAGAGGCGCGTTCGTCCATACGGCGAAAAAATTATCGGGATGATTTTTCATTACCGAAATAAAACTTCGCCAGTGCCACTTGTAGTTGTAAACGGATTTATATTCGGGGTCCAAAGTGTCGGACGGCGAGCCCCAGCTTTGAAGTTCGGACGAAGGGAAGCATGATTTAATCACAATTATTCTATCGGAATTATAATAAGGTTCAATGTCGGCGGTCGGGTCGTTTCCGTTAAAAATGTTATGCCACCGATACCATTCGTTTATCCAGGGATCGAGCGGAAATTCTTCTTCATCCATCGAGATTGCTTCATCTCCGGTTAAGCCGTTAGTGGAATTGTAGTTGTTAATTTCATCGGGAATGCTTGTGTCGCTTCCGTTTGGACCCCAAATGCAAGCGCCGGTGGAATGATGCAGAAATATTCCGCTTCTGAATAAAGTTTGCGGAAGAGTAATTGAATAGAAAATAAAAAGAAATAAAACGCTCATCAAAAATGTTCGCATAGTTTTCCTCGCTCAAATTCTTACGAAAGACGATTGGTAAAAGAAAATAAGAAAATTAAAAATTAAATGATGTGACTAGTTGGGCAATAAACTGAAAAACTTTTTCGAGATTCGGTAATTGTCAATTAAGCGGGTTCCGCGCATCGTTGTAGCGCAGATTGCTTTTCCTAAAACAACATTCAGTCAAAACCGATAGACCGCTTCGAATTCCTACTGTAGTAAGAATCATCGTGGTGACGGATGAATTTTAAAAAACCGCGAAGCGGTGAAATGATTGTAACAAAGATAAATTCCAAGACAAGAAAAACCCCGAAGGGGTGGTATTATAGCTTAATTATCTAATAAATGTCACTCCTTCGGAGTTTTTTCTTACTTTTTTTATCCTTTTCTATAATAATATTACCCCTTCGGGGTTTAAAAAATATCGTATAATGTAACTGCTCGTCATTACGAGGAGGAGTAAAGCAACGATGAAGCCTGCCTTACCGGCGAGCAGGTAAAACAATACTCAACTCAATCCAAACCGACAGTACGCCTGCCTGTATTCCATGAGTTATTCAATGATTTTGAATAGTTAAAAATCCAATCCCATAGAAAGATAAAATTTTGCTTTGCCGAACCGGTTGAAGTTGTATGGCCAGCCCCAATCGAAACGCCAAAGGAAAATAAAATTGGCGCGGAAACCGATTCCCATTCCCAGAAGAAGTTGGTCGGTTAGAAGCGAACCGTTTTCGCCTTTTGCAAATAGTTTCAGATTTCTGTCTTCGTTCCAAGCCGTGCCGACGTCAAGAAACGCAGTTCCGATTACGTTTTGGAAAAGAATCGGAAGAGGACCGGTAAGAAGATAACGGATTATCGGAAGCCGCAGTTCAAGATTCATCAGAACATATTTTGACCCGATTTGCTCCGAGTAATTGTAACCGCGCAGCGGCAGAGCGGGGGAGAGAAACGCGAAATCAGCCGGCGAATAAATCGGGATCGTTCCCGTCGCGAAAGTCCGGTTAATCCAATTGTCAACTCCGCCGAGGAAGAATCGCTGCGGATTGGGACCGCCGGAATAGCCGCCCGAAATTCTGAACACAAACGAATTATCGTAAAAGAATCTGAAGTATCTTCTTAAATCCCAAGTGATTGAATAGAAACTTTGCCCGACTCCCGTTATTCCGGGATTTCCGAATACCGTAATATTGTATCGCGTTCCCTGAATTGGGGAAGTGTAACCCCACATTACGTTATCGTGAATAAAACTGAGCATAGGGACGATATAGATAGTCGTGGTGTTTGGCACGAGATAGTTATCCAGATTTTCGCTTTTGACGTGCATGTACGTTAAACTTGCGTCGATTCTGTAATAAGAATTCAACGGATAACTCGCCGAAACCGACGCGTTCATATTCGAATAACGGTAAAGCTCCTGCTTTTCGGCTCCGTAAAGAAAAACGAAACGCGCGGTGTGAAAAAACTCAACTCCGTAGTTAATTCTTTTTGCCAGATAATAATAAGCCAATCCGTAATCGCTGTTTTTCAAATCTATCTGAAATCCCGTTACTCCGACAAGACGGTGGTTGCCGAGCATATCGCTGAACGAAAGATAAGTGGAGCCGAGCAGCCCGTAATAAGTGCTGATTGTCGCGCTGGCGTTAATCATATCGGGCGAAAAATCGACTTTGTAATTATGGACGAGATAGTTTCCGTTTTTATCTAATTTTTCGTCGAAGAGTTTTAAGGAATCGCGCACGCTATTTTTTTTCTTCGGAGTTTCGGTTTCCTTCCCGAAAACATAGCCGCTGTAATCGGCGGTTTCCGTTTTTATTGTGTCTTTGTCCGAGACTACCTGCCCCGAAAATATTGTTACTTTGTTTTTCGGTTCGGATTTTTCGGAAGACGATTTCAAACTGTCCGCGCTTGGAGCGGATAAACTGTCTTCGCCTACGAAAATTATCGTATCTTTTACCGAAACGGTTCCGAGAGAATCGAGATTGATTCTTCGAACGGTGGAATCTTTTTTAATCGCCGTTTCTTCGGGATGGCGGAGTAAATACATATATTCCGTTAACGGAAGTTTGTCTGCAACGGGCTTTTTCTTAAAAGGATTGTTTATCAGAAAAATATTGTAGCCGGGTTTGAAAAGCGTTGTGAAAACCAATTTCTTTCTGTCCGACGAGGCGGAAATCTGCGTTATTCCATTTAACGAATTTGTTAAAGGATAAGCCGGAAGATCGGCGACGGAATTCACGGTATCCTTTTCCGTCAATACGATTCTTTTTTTGTAGAGGTTTTCAATGCCGTTGTAATCGGAAGTAAAGAGCATTGTCTTTCCGTCGTTCGAAATAATTGGGAAACGTTCGGAGGACAAAGCCCAATTTGTAATTCGTTCCACTTTTCCCGAGTCAACGGAAACGCTGTAAATATCTCTTTGCGTAAAATCGTGATTGAACATAAAAAAGTCTTTGTCCTTAAGCGAATCCAGTTGAAGAATATCGCCTCTGTCCGAAGAGAAGAAAATCTTCTTACTGTCCGGCGACCACGAAGGAGTATGATCGGTAAAAATATCGTTCGTGAGGTTTGTCAGTTTCTTTTTTTCAAAATCCCAAATATAGATATCGGACTGCCTTGAATTGCTGCCGATAAAAGCAAGAAGTTTTCCGTCCGGCGACCAGCTTGTCGTTTCAATTCCGTCGAGCTGAAAGGGGAGCGAGTAATAATCTTCTTCTTCCGTGTCGATGATTTCAACAATATCTTTTCCGGCGCCTTTTTTCGAAATTGCCAGACGGACGTTATCCGGCGCCCAGGTTACCGAAGGGAAAAGAACGTTCAGTTCTTCCAAATCGTACTGCCGCGCGAAGTTGGAAATTTTCTTGATGATTTTTCCGTTGAGCGAGTTCATTATAAAAAGATTGAGATAAATATCTCTGTCGGAAATGAACGCAATCTTATCTCCCTGCGGCGACATTGACGGGCTTGTGTTGTAAAAGCCGCCGTCTTTTTCGTTGTCGGTCAGCCGTTTCGCAATCTCTTCGGGGTCTTTCATTTCGGCAATTTCGGGCCAGAACTCGCGCTTCAAAGATTTTTTCCAGCGGTTGTTGAGCTGTTTCAAATCAAGTCC
>JAADIR010000120.1:6339-8243 GCA_013151245.1 Chlorobiota bacterium | reverse complement strand
TTCCGAAGTCCTTTATCTTGTGGAGAAGCTCGCCGATTTTTTCTCTTCCGTACGTATCGGCAATGTATCGGAAAACCGATTGTCCGCCGCGGTAAGCAAAATAACCGCCGAGCCGGTTTATGTTCGGAAGATATTCATTAATAATTGCGTCTCTAATGAACATATCGGTATTTGTTTCCCATCCGGTGGAAAGGAACTCCGCCAATCCTTCGTGAAACCAAAGCGGGAGATTGAGAGAAATATTACTCTTTACTCTGTTTTGAAGATTGCCGCCGAATAGCATATCCTGAATTACGGCGTGAACCATTTCGTGATGAATAACGTGCCGGAATTTTTCGTAATCTCCTTCGAAAGGAAATACGACTCGATTTTTGAACGGCTCCGTAAATCCGCCCACGCCTTGCGAAAGGTAGCTGTCGGTTGTGTTCGTTTCCTGAAAATCGTTGTGCGAATCGTAAACAATTAAAGAGATGCGGTTGTTGATTAGATAATCCATATCTTTTATCAAGCGCGTTATTGCGTCTTCAGCCGCCGCCGCGGTAAACTCGGCAATTGTCGTGGATTTGGAATCGAAATAAATATCGAAATGTTTTGTCTGAATGAAAACCCAATCGTATTCTTTGTATTGAACTTTGTTTTTTCCGAACTGCCCGAAGATTGACGAAAAGGCGAGAAGAACAAACATCGATATTTTTACGAACGATTTGGGCATACGCTTACAATCCGAAAGAATGGTTGAATGGATGTATGGTTGAATTATTTAATATTTTCATTTCTTTTTTCTTTAAACTTAATAATGAACTACATAATACAAAACTAAAATTCGAAAATTTATTTTCCGCATCGAATTGTTTAGCGCTTATTAATCAAGCAATAGTATGTGCCGCGACCTTTTCCTTTTCTTTCTATCATTCCTTTTGTAATTAAGTCGCTTAGTATTTCGTATGTTTTAGTATTTTTAAGAGTTAATAATAAAGTTGCATCTTTTCGGGTTATTTTACCGTTTTCAAGTATATGTAATAATATTTTTTGTTCTTCAAACCCTAATCGTTCGTAATCGTTCGTAATTGTTCGTAATCGTTCGTAATCGTTCGCGAAAGATTTCTCTTTTTTGATAAATGAAACTCTTAAACTAATTCCAGGTTCGTTCCATTGCAAATCAATTTCAGGATAATTTTTCAATTCCTCTGCAATTAAACGCAAACCGTTTCCCCATTGCTCAATAATTCCTAATCGCTTAAAAACGGGAGCTGAAATTATATTTCTAATATCCGATTGTCCCGCTTCCATATCATTATAATCAACAGTCGGTAAAAGTTTACCGGGGCTTGTAATTTCAATCTTATCGTCAAAAACCGCAATTTTAATATCTTTACCTTTCAAAGAATAATCGCGATGAATAACGGCATTTCGAATAACTTCTCTTATGGCGATTACAGGATATTCCCAACGGTCTTTTCTATATACTCCATCATATTCGGAACCTTGAGAAATATTTCGTAAAACAAACTTATATGCTTCTTCGGCTTGCAAACTAACCGGCGCATTAATAGTTTTTTGATCTATGAAATTTCCCGGAACTGTACCTTTGAATCTCGCGCATTCAATTTTTGCATAAGGAAACAATCTGTGTCTTAGCAAATCATCCGACAACAAAATAAAAGCGTTTACGGAAAATTTTTTCCCTTGCTCTTTTACAATTAGATTCAGTTTATTTAAAACTATGCCCGTTAGTTTTTCGTTTGTTTTTTCTTCGAATTGTTTTTTTAATGAATCAAAATTGATTTCATTAAATTCTTTTTGACAAACCGGTAGAGCGTCAAACGAAACATTGCTTTTTAGTCTTTCCAGTTCTTCGATTATGTCCGAGTTTGCCAATCTGTTTGATGAACCTACGCGGATAT
>JAADIR010000120.1:0-6279 GCA_013151245.1 Chlorobiota bacterium | reverse complement strand
CTTTGTGTATTTTCACAACAATTATATGCTTTCTTTTAAAATTTAGGAATAAAATTTCCGGTAATATTAGAGGAGAGCAATTATCATGAATTCGGTTGCTAATTTGTTCCTCAATTTTTATTAAATCATTCTCATTGAAGCCGACAATTTCTCTTGGATTTTCTTTTATCCCGATAAATATCTTTCCGCCGGCGTCATTTGCAAAAGCGACTATCGTTTTGTTTAATTCGAAAGAAGTAGGGAGCTGACTTTTGAACTCTATTCTACGTCCCTCAGGTTGTTTTAATATTTCATTGATATTCATTTTACACAAGTTAACTTAATATTCGTCATTCTGTTTTCTTAATCCGCAAGCGTAAAATTAATTTCTTTCCGTTCGTGATTTACGCTTATCAGCTTAACAATCACTTGATCTCCGAGCCGGTATTTTTTCCCTTTCGATTTTCCGCGCAGAGTGTAATTCTTTTCGTCGAAAACGTAATAATCGTCGTCCAAATCTTTAATGTGAACCAAACCTTCGGCGAGCGTATGATTCAGTTTAATGAAAAGACCGAAGTTTGTAACGCCCGAAATAATGCCTTGATATTCTTCGCCTATTTTATCGTTGAGAAATTGAATCTGTTTGATCTTAATCATCTCGCGCTCGGCGTCAACCGCTGCGCGTTCTCTGTTGGAGGATTGAATGCAAATATTTTCAAGTTCTTTCAACTTGTAGCCTTTAATTTCGTTCGCGGTTTCATATTCAAAAATAAGCTGATGAACAATTAAATCGGGGAAACGTCGAATCGGCGAAGTGAAATGCGTGTAAAAAGAAAAGCCGAGTCCGTAATGCCCGATGTTTTCGGTCGAGTAAATCGCTTTTGCCATCGAGCGGATTGCAATTTCGTTTATCACCGCTTCTTCGGGTTTATTCTTTGCGCTTTCCAAAAGGGTTCTTAATTGCAGCGAAGTATCGCCCGCGTTCGGGTTGAAAAAATAACCGAGCGAACGGACGAAGCTTCCGAATTCTTCAAGTTTCTCTTTGTCCGGCTTGTCGTGAATTCTGTAAACAAACGGAAATGTTCTCCCGTTTTCGTCTCTGTTCACTTCCTTAGCAACAAGCTGATTAGCGAGTAGCATATATTCTTCAATCAGTTCGTGGCTTTCGATATGCTTGCTAATCGTAATATCTTTGACGTCTCCCTTTTCGTCAAACACAAAATGAACCTCCGGCGTAATGAAATTTATGCTGCCGGTTTTCATCCTTTTTTTACGGAGGATCCGAGCGGTCTTCATTAAATTGAAAAGCATATCAAAATGCTCGCCGGATTTTTTATTGAGAATTTCCTGAACTTCTTCGTAAGTGAAGCGGCGTTTGCTGTTGATAACCGATTTGAAAATTTTGTGCGAAACTACTTTTCCGCGCGGGGTGAATTCAATTTCAACGGAAAACGTAAGTCTGTCTTTGTTAGGCACAAGCGAGCAGACGTTGTTCGAAAGTTTTTCGGGAAGCATTGGGATTACTTTGCCGACAAGATAAACGCTCGTTCCGCGTTTCAGAGCTTCTTTGTAGAGCGCGGATTTTTTTGGAACGTAATGACTGACGTCCGCGATGTGAACCCCGACGAGAAAATTTCCGTTTTTCAAAACTTTCAGAGAAACCGCGTCGTCAAAGTCTTTTGCGCTCTTCGGGTCGATTGTTACGATAGATTCTTTCCGCAAATCCACGCGTTTTTTAATTTCGTTCGATGAAATTGCGTCGGAAATATTATCAACTTCGTCGAGAACTTCTTTGGGGAATTTGAAGGGAAGATCGAACTCTTTTGCAATCGAGGCGATTTCAACTTCGTGCGAGCCGGCTTTGCCGAGAACTTCAATTATTTCCCCTTCGGGGTTGATATCGCCGTGTTCCCATTCCAAATTGCCGACGACTACTTTGTCGCCGTTCTTCGCGTTTTTCAAAAAGTCGCGATTAATATAAATATCGCGGTGAATTCCTTTTTCGTCGGGAACCACAAAATAAAACGATTTTGTTTTTCGAAGCGTTCCGACAATTTCGGAGTGTTTCCTTTTGATGATTCGCGTAATCTCGCCTTCAAGATTTTTCCCGCGCTGTTTTGCGAAAAGCGTCACTTCGACTTCGTCGCCGTTTAGCGCCGTTCCCAATCCGCGTTCGGGAATGAAAATATCGTTGAAATTTTTATTGTTCAATTTTACGAATCCGAAATTGCCGTCGTTAATTACCTGCAGCGTTCCGATTAATTTCCCTTCGGAAACTTTATTCAGAAAATATCGTTTTCCGCTTCTGTCCAAAAATCCTTCGGTAAAAAGCGCGTGAAGAACGGCTTTCATTTCCGCGTATTTATGCGGTTCTGTGTAGCCCAATTTTTTTGCCAGCGTTTTTGTTTTGATTTTTGCGCCGCTGTACTTTTTAAAAAAAGATTTGATTTTGTTTTTCATTTTTTGTCTCTCATTGTCAAATTGTTTAATTGTTATTGGTCATCCGGCTTCGTTAAAAAGCAACTTCGCCGCGACATGTTGTTCATTGTTAATTATTCATTTGTTCGTTTTAACTCTCGCCCGTTTTTCAAATATATGCAATTCCGCAGAGCGGTTTATTTTTTAGAATTCAAATTTGTAGCGAAGTCCCATTTCGTTAACCCGTTCGTCCGTTCCTTCCGAATAGATAATCGGGTAACGCCGTTCGAGCCGCAAAGAGAGATCGCGGGTGAAAAAATATTGTATTAAAATGTTTGCTTTTGAAATGTCCGATAGCGCTTCGGTTGTGCCGCCGATGCGGTAACGTAAATTTTCGTATTTGCCGGAAATGCCGAGACGCGTATATTGCCCGGCTTGACTGATTTGAATATCCTGAATAATTCCGCCGCCGATTGTGGAATTCAAAAAACTCGAAAGAACGGGACCGATTACAAGTCCGGCTGTGTTTGTTTGTCCGGCGATATCTTCTTTGTTTGCCGCCGTTAAATCCTCTTTGAATTTATTAACCAGAATAAACGTCAGCGCGTCCGAAGCGTCATATTGCGTACTGGGAATATTCGCTTCGATATCTTTTCTTCCCACGTAAACGGCAAATTTGTTTTTATCGAGAACAAGCTCTTTCCCTATTTCCGAAAGCGGACCTTTAAGATGAAGTTTTACCGCCACTTCCTTTGTCTGCTGAAACGGATCGAGAGACGAAACATAATCGCCTAAGTAACTTGCCGTGATATCGAGATACGGATCGGTTAGGTTCTTCTCAAATCTAATATCGCCGGTGGCTTGGAAATTTTTGAAGAATTCCAAACGGGAACCGTCCAACAGTTTCAGCGAACCTTGCGTGTTGATATTGTTGTCGATATTTTCAACGAGCATTTCTCCGTTGATGAATAAAACCAATTTTTGATTAAACGCTTTTGCCAAATCGACCGTAAACTTTGCGTCGTTAACGGTTCTGATTTTCACTTTGAAATCAAACGGCGATTCTTTTTCTTCTACTTTTCCTTGACGATCAATGCTCGAAATAAGATTTTGAAAATCGAGTTCGTCAAAATCCGTATGCGCCGAATCTATCATAGTTTTGTAAATGAACTCTCCTTTATCGCCGCCGTATCCGGTTTGCTGCGACGTGTATTCCAAATCGGCGTCAAGAATATCAACGTTTCCCTGAAGATAAAATCTTTTCTTGTTGTAAGAAATTATCCAATCTCCGTCCGAACCGAGAAAAAGATCTCCGAAAATAAAATGGGTTGCGCGCTTGGAAACGGGACTTAGCAAAGCGAGTTTTCCGTTCAGTTTGAAATTCATGGCGTCCAGACCGTTTTCCGAAAATGCAATCGAACCGCTCCCTTTAAGCGTTCCGTTATGCTGCGAATTGCCGGCGTTCTGCAGTTCGAAATTTTTCAAAGCAAATTCGCTCGCGCTCAAATCCATTTGCGCGTTCAAGCGGTAATCCAAATTGGTTGCTCGCAATCTGAACAGAACGTCGTTCAAACTGATAGAACCCTTCAAATCGGGTTTGTATAAATCGCCGCCGATGTGAATGTCGGTTTGCAGAATTCCCCGCTGCCTTGTTATGTAAGGGAGAATATTTCCAAGGTTTGCCAAGTTGAACTTCGACGATTTTACTTCGAGATTTATGTTCCTTTTAATCGGAATAAACGGACGGTTACTTTTCGCGCTTAAGTTTATCGGAACTTCGCCGTAAATATAAAAGAGTTTGTAAGTTGTGTCTTTTAATGCGGTGAATCTGATATTAGGCTTAAGAGTTTCGTTTTGATAATTTACGTCGCACATAAAAGAGCCGAACTTTGTTTTTCCGATTGTAATCCACGGGACTGAAAGTTTAAGTTCAATCTTCGGGTCTTCCAAACCGCCCTGCATTAAGCAGTAACCGTTGAGTTCGGAATGCAGGCTGTCCGTCGCCGCTCCGGTTAACGCATATTCGAGCAGCTGCAGATTTATTTTTTTAACGTCGAGTTTTAGTTCGCTTGAGTTTTTCGTTAGAAATCCGTTCAGCTGAAAGGAGGAGTTTCCGTAATTCAAATTAATGTTGCCGACTATAAGAGAATCTTTAGCGCCTTTTACAAATCCCGCGCCTTTGCTCGTCCATTTTAAATCTCGGAAAAGCACAAATAGACTGTCAATTTTTAAAACTTTATTGTCGTCGAGAATGTTGAAGCTGCCTTTAATTTCCGATCTCAAGTCGTCGGATAAATTTCCCGCAATGTTGTAAAACAGCGAGGAATTCAGAAACTTCAATTTCATTTTCACGTTTGTGATATCGCTTCCAAAATAAAGCCGTTTGCCGAGGAACGAAAAATCTCCGGTGATTTTTGCGAGCGAATCGGGGAGATTGCTTTTGCCGAGATTAAAATCCGCCGCGATACCGGAAAAGAATTTCAGCTCGCTTCCTTTTTTGACGACGAGATGATTTAACGATAGTTTTGAATCGATAGAAAAATTGAGCGAATCATTTCTTATCGTTCCCTTTCCCTGTCCGGCAATGTCCAATTTATCATTTCCCAACAAGGTTTTTATTAATGAAAAATCCTTAAAGTTAAAACTATATTTCAAGCTGATATTTTTTTTGATAATCTCCGGATCGTAAGCCGTAACCGCGTAAAGCGAATCGGCGAGCGGATTGATCGACTGAATGCTATTGACTATAACTTCGCTTGACGTCGTAAGCTGATAGTTTAGTAATTCAATAACTTCTAAAATTTTGTAATTCCCTTCGGCGTAAAAATCAACGAAATCGGAATGAAGGTTTATCGTTCTGTTGCCTTCTTTGTTGTCAAGGAAAAGATCGGCTTTGGAGCCCGTTATCCTGTCGTCTCTTATTTTCGAGGAATCCAACTCGACGTGAAATTTCCCGATCGTTTTATTTATATCAAGATATTTTCCGTTCGCGTAAAAATCGAAATTCAAATCGCTCGGCATATTCAGACTGTCAATAAACGAATCGAGATTGAAGTTTTCCAACCTTCCCGAAAGATTATAAAACGGATAAGTTACGTCGGTAAAATTCAGAAGACCGTTGACTTTGAACTTAGCTTTGTTGACAATTCCGTTTGTAGCAAGGGAAAGAATATTTTCCCGCGCTTTTGATTTTAACGAAAGGGAATCGATTTGAAAATCGTCGTAAAAAGAATTTTTGAGGTTTGCGTTGAACTCCGTTTCCAAATCGGTAACGTTTGTTCCTTTGCCGGCAATTGAGATTGAAGAATTCAATTTTGTGGGAACTCCAACGACGGAAGCGATATTCAAATTGTTTGTTGAAACTTTCGCGTCGTATTCCATTACCGGTTTAGTCAAATCCATAAAGACGTCGAAATCGAAACCGCCGTCGTCCAAGTCCGCGCTTCCTTTCGCCGAAAATTTTATCGGCTCTCCCGAATAAACGAAGTTCATATTTTTCATAGAAAGATTTTTGTACTGCGGAATCGAAAGAGTTGGGAGAAGCCGCAGAACGTCGTCGTAATTTGCGGTTGAATTTCCAACCTTCGCGTCGATATACATTTTTTCCGGCGTGTTAAGCTTTCTCATTCGTCCGGTAAGATGAAGTTCCGTCTCGTTTATTTTAGCGGATAATTTGTCGATGTTAAAATCTCCGAATTTTCCATTCGCATCAAGATTGAAAAAAACGTTTCCTTTTAATATTTCAGTTGCGCTTAAAAAAGAAGTTAAATCGTCAAAGTTAAAAGGCTGCGTGGACGCAGAAACTTTTACCGGAAAATTTTTGAACTCTTTCAAATCCAACGGGGCGAATAAATTAATGCCGTCCAATTGCGCTGATATTGA
>JAADIR010000201.1:18752-26430 GCA_013151245.1 Chlorobiota bacterium | reverse complement strand
TGAAAGGCGCGGGAATGTGGGCGCTTGGTTACGACGACGGCTACGCGGAACTTTGGCAAACGTTGGAAAATAAATTCGGCAATCCGAATTCGGTAAATGAAATAACTTCCGACAACAATGTGGAACTTCGTTTGGACCAAAATTATCCCAATCCTTTCGGGCAGGGAACAAGCGGAGGAAATTCAACTACTATTCTTTACGGTTTTCCGAACGGCGAGTTAACCAACGAAGGCTATGTAAGTAATATTTCGTTGAAAATATTCAACGCTCTCGGCGAAGAAGTCGCCGTAATTATTGACGAAAAACAGTTCGTCGGATTTCATAAAAGAACTTTTTCAATGAATGCAAATCTTCCTTCCGGAGTCTATTTTTACACTCTAAATTCTAACGGCGTTGTGCTAACGAAAAAGATGGTTTATTTAAAATAGTTTTCTTAGCGTTCTTCGCGCATCCTTTGCGAGCTTTGCGGTTAAAAGAACAATTTAATATTAAAACAATTAATTAAACGCGATTCCAAAACCTACAAAAAGAAATAAAGCAAGCGCTCCCGAAATCAACGCGTAAGGCAATTGCGTTTTAACGTGATCGATGTGGCTGCATCCCGAAGCGAGCGAGGCGATGATTGTAGTATCTGAAATGGGCGAGCAGTGATCGCCGAAAACTCCTCCGCTGAGCAATGCCGCAAAGGTAAGCGGTATGTTAGCGCCGAGACTGTTTGACACGGGAATAGCGATTGTTGTCATGATTGCGAAAGTTCCCCATGAAGTGCCGGTTGAAAAGGAAATAGCCGCCGCAGCAATAAAAATTATAGCCGGTAAAAACGCTGTTGAAACATGCCCGACGGCATGTTCGGCGAGAAAAAGTCCCGTCCCCAACTCTCTGCTGACGGCTCCAATTGAAAACGCCAGCAGCATAAGAACCGCAAGCGGAAGCATCGATTTTATTCCCGTGAAAAAATCTTTTGCGATAGCTTTCCAACTCAACAAATTTTCAAAACGGTAAAGCGCAATTGAAAAAAGAAGCGAAAAAATTACCGCGGACAAAACGGCGAAAGAACCCGAACCGTGAAGAAACGCTTCAAGCATTTTTGATAAAACTCCGCCGACGTTTGCCGCGGAAGACCATCCGGAATAGATTAAAAACGCCGGCATGGAAATTACCATTAAAATCAAGGGTAAAACCATGCGATAGGCTTTTCCGCCTTTCTTATCAACAAAATTCTTGTTCGTTAAATTAGATGTTTGTGAAATTGGGAGATTTTCCTCCGCTTTTTTCATCGGTCCGATATTCACATTAAAGTAAATAATAAAAAGAATTAAAAGCATCGCCGAGAGCGGGTAAAAATTAAGCGGTATAGCTTCCAAAATAACTTTCATCGGAGACCCTATTCCTTCGGCGGTAAGTATGCCGAACATAAAAGCGCCCCAAGCGTTGAAAGGAAGAAGGACTGAAACGGGCGAAGCGCCGGAATCTGCAATGTAGGCGAGCTTTTCGCGCGAGATTTTGAGCTTATCAAAAACCGGTTTAAAGATTGTTCCGGTCGTTAAAATGCTTACGTTCGTTTCGATGAAAATCAGAATTCCCGTAGCAAGCGCGGCGAATTGAACGAAGAGCTTCTTCGACGAAGAATCCTTCTTGCGTAAAACGAATTCCATTTTGTCTATGAACCCTTTTACGCCGCCGGACGATTGAAGCAGCGTTATCAGCGAGCCTATCAATAGCGTAAAGAGAATTGTTCTTGTGTTTCCCGCATCCTTAAAAACATTCAGAATTATTGAAAACGTCTTTGAAATTCCGCTAAGAATATTACCGTTGGAAAGAATTATTCCGCCGAGAAGAACGCCGCCGAAAATCGAAGGTATAACTTTCTTCGTCCCGATTGCAATCGCAATGGCAAGAAAAGGAGGCAAGATTGACCAAAAGCCGAAATGTTCCATCAAACGAATGATTTTATTTTAATAATCAGTTTGCTTAATTTAATTGCTAAAATAATAACATGAAAGAAAGAGTATGAAAACAATATTATTTTTATTTTTTCTGTCGGTCGCTTCAACGCTTTTTGCGCAGAAAGAAAACGCGTGGAAAACAAGATTTGAGAAGTCCGGTTATCTCGAAACCGAAACTTACGATGAAACAATTAACTATTTTGAAAAATTAGCGCAAGCTTCTTCTTACGCGGAACTTCAATCAATCGGCAAATCTCCGCAAGGGCGTAACATGTATGTCTTCATTGCGGCTAAAGGAAATGAATTTACTCCGGAATCCGCTGCGACAAGCGGTAAACCGGTAATTTTAATTGAGAATGGAATTCACTCCGGCGAAATAGAAGGGAAAGACGCATGTATGCTTCTGATGCGCGAAATTCTAATTACAAAAGAAAAAGAGTCGTTGCTTGACAGCGTGATTATCTTGATTGTTCCGGTCTTTAATGTTGACGGACACGAAAGGAGAAGCCCATATAACAGAATCAATCAAAACGGTCCGGAAGAAATGGGCTGGCGCGTTACGGCTCAGAACCTCAATCTAAATCGAGATTTTGCTAAAGTCGATACGCCGGAAATGAAAAATCTTTTAACGCTCTTTCAAAAGTGGAACCCCGATTTCTTTGTCGATACCCACACTACCGACGGCGCGGATTATCAATACACAATTACATACGGAATAGAAACCGGTCCGAATCAATATTTTGAAATAGGGGAGTGGATTGACGATTCGTTTATTCCTTTCGCGGAAAAATATGTTGAAGAAAGCGGATTCCTAATATCGCCTTATGTAGGCTTCATGGGAAAGGAGCTGAAAGACGGTTTGCGTAAATGGGTTCCGGGACCGAGGTTTTCCAACGGTTATGCCGCCGTGATGAATCGCCCCGGTTTGCTGATTGAGACGCACATGCTCAAACCGTATAAGGATAGAGTGTTTTCCACCAAAGCATTGCTGGAAGCGGCGATTATTCAATCCGGGAAAAGCGCTTCGGAATTGAAAAAGATAAATAAAGACGCAGATGATTTTGCGGCGCGCGCTTTTTCGGGAACGGGAAAATCCTACCCTTTAAAATTCCGCGCTTCCAAAACAACAAACGATTCAATCGATTACAAGGGATACGAATATTCGGATGAATTCAGCGAACTTGCAAATGGAAAGATCCGAAAATATTCAAAAAAGAAATTGAACATAACCGTTCCGTTCTACGACGTTATTGAAATAACGGATTCTGTTGCGCTGCCGGTAGATTATTTAATTCCGCAAGAATGGAGCGAAATAATTGAAAGAATGAAATATCACGGAATTAATTCGTATCAACTTGCAGAGCCGGAGAAATTCATAGTAGAAAGATATAAATTTAAAAACGTGAAGTTCCCATCCTTTCCTTACGAAGGAAGATTTTCCCCGGTATATGAATATGATATTTTTGTCGATACGGTAACGGTTCCGGCGGGAAGTTATATCGTTCCGACAAATCAAAAAAGCGTCGGAATGATCGCTCATCTTCTCGAACCGAAAGGAAGCGATTCATTTGTGAAGTGGGGATTTTTCAACGCGGTCTTCGAACGGAAAGAATATTTCGAAATGTATTCGATGGAGCCGATTGCAAGGAAGATGTACGAGAGCGATTCCGAATTGAAAAAAGAATTTGATGAAAAAACATCTGCGGATTCATCGTTCTCAAAAAATCCGCGCGCGCGTTTGAATTGGTTTTACGAACGCTCTCCGTATTACGACAATCATGTTAATCTTTATCCCGTGATGCGCGTAATCAAAAAATTGGAATAGAATTTTCAATGGCAAAACGAAAAAAGAAAAAATCATTGAAGAAGAAAAAAGTAATTTTCAAAAGCGCCATGTGGATGATATCGGTTTTTATTTTTTCAAGCGGAATGACGATACTTTTTCTGAATTGGTTCAATCCGCCGGTTACTTCTTTTATCAATGAACAATCTCCCTCCTCTTTTTTTTGTTTTAAAGATTTTGAAGGAGTAAAGCAAAAGTGGGTTCCGCTCGAAAGGGTTTCGGAGAATTTTCTTCTCGCGGTTATCGCTTCGGAAGACCAGCGATTCTTTTCCCATTTCGGTTTTGACGTTCGCGAAATTAAAAACGCGGTTGAAGAGAGAATAAAGAAAAAGAGAATTCGGGGCGCGAGCACAATCACGCAGCAGACTGCAAAAAATTTATTCCTTTGGGGAGGCAAAGATTTTTTGCGGAAAGGTTTCGAAGCTTACTATACTTTGATGATGGAAGCGCTGATGCCGAAAGAGAGAATTCTGGAAATTTACGTGAACGCAGCCGAACTTGGCGAACGCATTTACGGCGTTGAAGCCGCGTCTAATTATTATTTTAACAAGCCGGCAAAAAACATTAACGCTTCGGAAGCCGCGCTCCTAGCGGCGATTCTTCCTAATCCGGTTAAATACAACGCGAAAAATCCGAGCGAGTATTTGATTAAAAGAAAAGAACGAATTCTTTCTCAAATGAAAAATTTGGGGAGCATAAAACTGCTTGAAAATAAATAAATTTACTTTGAGAAGTGAGCGTTTTACAATTCGTAAAAAGTCTTGATTTGCATTTCAAACTCGCCGCAAAAAAAAAACTTATTTTTTCCCTTTGCCGACAAATTCAAGGCACTTGTCAAAAATATATCCTATATCGGAAAAAGGCATTACGGGATAATTATATTTGTAGTTTTGAACGTTAGTGTCGTGGTCGTAGGAATAAGTAGCCAGAACGTTTGATTTATCGTCGTAAAAAATAATTTGAACAATGCTGTACATTTTCATTTTTTTGCTGAAAAGGTAAAACGTTTTTACGCTGTAGATGTCGTCGTCAATTCCTTCCATTTCAAACGGCTCGACGTATTTTTGAAGCGCCCAAACGTAAAAGTCGTCTCCGTTGTAACTGTCCAGCCCGAACGTGTCTATGTAAATATCCAGCGGTAAAGCTTTTTCAACTTTCACCCAAGTTTCTTTAATACCGTCTTGAGCAAAATAATTTGACGACGAAAATAACATCGCCGTGATAATAATTAAATATTTAAGTAATTTTCCGTTCATTGAATTCACTTTCAAATAGTTGTTAAAAATTAACGTTACATATATATAAATTTATTTTAATAATATCCGATAATAACTCTAAATATTTTTTTAAATCGGCATATCAGATGATTGAAGTTCAAAGCAATAAAAAGACCGGCGTATTCAAAACTTTTTTTCCGAACGGAAAAATTAGAAGCGAAAAAAGATACATTAACGGCAAACTGGAGGGAGTGTCGCTGGTTTACCATGAAAATTCCAATCTAATTCAGCAAATAAATTATAATAATAACAAACGCGAGGGACTGGCGCGCCTTTTTTGGATTACCGGAATAATTAAAATTGAAATGAATTTTCTCAATAATGTTCAGCACGGAATTACAAAATATTTTTTTGAAAACGGGCAATTAAAATCGGAAATAAATTATGAAAACGGACTAAAAAACGGTCATGTAAAGCTCTATTATTCTTCGGGGACGCTGAAACGCGACGAAGAATTAAAAAACGGATTGAAAGACGGAATGACTACCACTTATTACAAAAGCGGTTCGATAAAAGGCGTTTGGAATTACACAAACGGAGCGCCGGACGGAGAATCAAAATTCTTTTATGAAAGCGGGAAATTACTCGCCGTTAAAAATTTTGAAAAAGGCAAAGAGAACGGAGCCACAAAAATATTTTACGAAGACGGAACTCCGAAAGAGGAGGTCGTTTATAGAAGCGGTTCAAAAATCGGAGAAATAAAATCTTACAATCCCGATGGTTCTCTTAAAGCGATATTCAAATTTGAAAACGGCAAAAAGATTGACGTTCTTGCAAAAAGAAAGTCCGCCGAAAAAAGAAAAATTGAACAAGGCTCGGAAAAACCGGCAATCAAAAAACAAAGAAATCCAAAACCAAAAGAAAAATCTTTCTTTGAAAAAAACGGAACAATTGTAATCTTGGCGACAATTTCTTTTGTTATATTTCTTTTATTAGTGTTGTTTCTTTTATAGTTTTATTTTGTAATAATTAAAAGGCATTAGCATGGCTGAAAAATCCAAACTTTGGTACTTGGAAAATTTCAATCTTTTCAACGGACTTACTCCGGAAGAAATGGGGAGACTAAATACGATTTCTTCCATGAAAGAACTTGCAAAAAGCGAACCGATCTATTTTGCCAACGAACCGTCAAATTCAATTTTCTTTTTAAAAAACGGGCGGGTGAAATTAACAAGATTATCTCCCGAAGGGAAAGAGATGATCGTTGCATTAATCAATCCCGGCGAAGTATTCGGCGAACTGTCAATCCTTGACGCCGGAGAAAGAACGGATTTTGCTTTTGCAGCCGATAAGTCCCTGATTTGCGCAATCAGTAAAGAGGATTTTAGAAAATTTATTGAAGGGAATCCCGAACTGAATTTAAAAGTAACTAAACTAATCGGTTTGAAACTTAGAAGATACAGCGAACGAATTGAAGAATTGATTTTTAAAGACGCTCCGCAAAGAATAGTCTCGTTCATATATAATTTTGCTATTGAACACGGTAAAAAAATCGGTAATGAAATGTTTATTAAACCGTTTATGACGCATCAGGATATAGCCGAATTGACGGCGTGTTCGCGTCAAACGGTAAATTCCGTGCTTACAGAGCTAAGGGAAAAGGGAATTATTAACTTTGACCGGAGGAAATTAATAATAAACGACGAAGAAGCGTTAAAGAAATATCTTTGATAATAGAGCGAAGTGTAATCTTACTGACATTTTTATTTTTCCTCTTTTAATAATTTTCCATTTATTATGAAACTCAATTTAGTTATAGAAAAAAACTGCGCAGTGTGTACGCGTGTGCAAAACGCTGTTGAAAAAATTGTCGGACAAAACAGCGGGCTGGAATTACTTATTTATGACGTCGAATCGGCAAAGGATTTTCCCGCGCAAATTGTACCTACGCTATATATTGAAGACGAACTCTTCGCGATCGGCGAATTCGATTTGGGAAAATTGAAAAGCGCCGTTTCCTAAAACTTTACTCAGCCGCTTTTTCTGCAATTAAAAATAGAGAGTAAATTCGCATCCTTTTAACCTCGGGAACAAAATCATCTGTTTGGATATTATTTGTTACGGTAATATATTTGCTTTCTGAATTTTGTTGGAAAGGTGCAGGAGTGGCTGAACTGGCACGCCTGGAAAGCGTGTGTACGTGCAAGCGTACCGTGGGTTCGAATCCCACCCTTTCCGCCAAAAAAGAATGAATGACTGAATTATTGAATGTGAACAAAAGATAGTTTACAACCATTCATCCATAAGATGTTTTTTTATATTTTGAAGTTTTAATTGGAGAGGCGCCGAAGCGGTTGAACGGGGCGGTCTCGAAAACCGTTGAACTCTTTTGTGGTTCCGAGGGTTCGAAAAGCGACGCTGCGAAAAGCGACGCAGCGAGGAATTACGTCTTTCAATAAAATGTTTTTTTATATTTTGAAGTTTTAATTGGAGAGGCGCCGAAGCGGTTGAACGGGGCGGTCTCGTTCGCAGAATCCCTTTGGGAAAAACCGTTGAACTCTTTTGTGGTTCCGAGGGTTCGAAAAGCGACGCAGCGAGGAATTACGTCTTTCAATAAAATGTTTTTTTATATTTTGAAGTTTTAATTGGAGAGGCGCCGAAGCGGTTGAACG
>JAADIR010000201.1:0-18720 GCA_013151245.1 Chlorobiota bacterium | reverse complement strand
AGGGTTCGAAAAGCGACGCAGCGAGGAATTACGTCTTTCAATAAAATGTTTTTTTATATTTTGAAGTTTTAATTGGAGAGGTGCCGGAGTGGTTGAACGGGGCGGTCTCGAAAACCGTTGAACTCTTTTGGGGTTCCGAGGGTTCGAATCCCTCCCTCTCCGCCAAAATATGTAATAAAGAAATTACATACATCGCAAATCGCAAATCGCAAATCGCCGTTCCTTGTTCGTTAAATCCTCTTTTGTTTGTCTGATGTGTTATTTTTTTACGGTCGGTCGAAATGACAGAGAATTCATAATTCAACATTCAAAATTCATAATTCACAAATAATCTCGTCGCTCTTCGATGAAAAAGTCCTTCGTTATCCGCTATTCGATTGTTCGTAACTTAAAAAGCGTTTTCAGATTGCATATAGGTTTAATGCGTAAATATTTTTCCCGCGCAGCCTGAAGGCTGCGGCTACATGGTTATTCGGTTTAAAATTCAAAGGAAAGAATTAAACTTATTTTTTCCATTCCAAGAACGCTTCTGTCTTTATCATCTTTGCGTAATTATTCGTAACTGCGGCGTATTCAAAATCGGGGCGCAAAGCGTAACCGGCGTATTCGCCATTTTTATTCAGCGCAATGTAAGCGACTTGAAATTGTTCGTGGTTTTTCATCCGTTTTTTCAATCTGTCAATTGCAATTTTAATCGCCTCTAAAGGAGAATAACCTTGCCGCATCATCTCTACAATCAAAAAGCTGCCGACGGTTTCAATTACGCGTTCGCCAAGCCCCGTTGAACATGCGGCGCCAATTTCATTATCAACGTAAAGTCCGGCGCCGATGATAGGGGAATCTCCCACTCGTCCGGGAAGTTTATAAGCCCATCCGCTTGTTGAAACGCCTCCCGAAATATTGCCGGTTTTATCTATTGCGAGGAGTCCGATTGTATCATGGTTTTTCCGACTGCCGAGAACAGGGTCGAGCATTTTTCTTGCGTCGGATAATTTCCACTTTTCCCAATCTTTTTTAATCTCCGGCGTCAATAAGTTCTCAATTTCGTAGCCTTCTTTTACTGCAAATTCCTGCGCCCCTTTGCCCGAAAGCATAACGTGTTTTGTCTTTTCCATCACAAGCCGCGCAATGTTTATCGGGTTTTTTATTCCTTCCAAATAAGAAACGGCGCCGGCGTTCCCGTTCCAATCCATTATCGAAGCGTCAAGAGTTACATGTCCCTCGGCGTCCGGAAAGCCGCCCAAGCCGACGGAATGATTTTCCGGATCGTCTTCAACGATGTTTATTCCGCCGGTGATCGCGTCGAGCAAATTACCTTCGCTATTCAAAACTTCTAACGCCTGTTTGCTTGCGGGAAATCCGTGAGACCAAGTGGAAATTATAAGAGGGAGTTCCTTTTTATCGGACCTTATTTTTTGTAAAAACGGAGCGGCGCCAATTTTTGAAGTAAGAAATGAACCGCTGATAATAACGCTGTTGACAATAAATTTTCTTCGGGGAATTTTCATAGTTTAATTTTCTTAGAAAACAATTTTAATGCTGGGGTTAGACATAAGCTGTTCATAGATTTCATTTCTGACTATCTCGTTTTCGACAAGCACAGTAAGATTAAGGCTTATGTAGTTTCCTTTCCGGCTAATGTTTGAAGGAGCTAGACCCGAATTATATTGATCGACAATTTCATTAATTGTCAAAAGCATACGATCAAAATCATCTCCGATAATTTTATAGCGCCAATCAGTCGGGTACTCAATTTCCAGGCGTTTTTTCTCTTTTTCTGAAATCATTTTGCTTCAATTAATTGTTATTAAGATAACAACTTAAGTCTGGAAAATCAATAACATCAATATGTGATTTTCGATTAAATATCTTTGAAAATTCTTGCCAAAGAATGTCCCGGCGCGTCCACGTGAAGATCTAAAAAATATCCGAACGGAGTTTGCCTGACAGTATAACCGGAAGAAGTTAGTCGTTCTTCCGCGCTGTTGAAAAGAGTTTTTACGTTTGACGGGTCCGCTTTGCTTTCGGAAAGGTGCGCGAAGGAATGAAGAATAATATTTTCGGTTTCGTTTTTACGCGCCGCCCATTTGAGCTGTTTAATCATCTTTGTTTCCACGGATGAGAGTTTTTCCTCGTCTTCTTTTTCGAGCTGAATAAAACCGACAAGAACGTTATTAAACTCTTTCTCTTCATTGATCTCTTCCGCTTCTTCAAATCCTTTTTTGGTAGTCTTGTATGCAAATTTGTCCGAATAAATCATTAAAAGTTTCATCGCTGTTTTCCTCTGTTTTCTAAAAATTCTTTAACTGCCTGCAGTGGATTTTCCTTTTCGGTAATAAATGCGGTTATATTCATTTTTCCCGCAAGATTCTTTTTGCTTTTATCTCCCATTCTTTTGGCAATAAATATACTGCAGTCATTCAGCAGAGATACGATCAGTTTTGGATCGTCGTGGCTCTTATGCTGCTCGCCTCTGCGTGGTGAGTAGGGGTTTTCTCTTGAAGCTACGAGATTTCCCTTATCGTCAAAAAGCATAAATGAGGGAGAAATTCCGAAATGTCCTTTCCAAACATTTTCATTTTCATCAACGGCTACCGCTATTAATTTACTCACGAGCGCTCTTCAATAATTATTAATATTATACGGTATAAAATAAATTATTGCGGTTAAACAACCAACTGTCTTTGAGATTCAAACAGTTCAAAGAATTTTCCTCTATTTTGCAAAAGCGATTTGAAATCTCCACGCTCAACAATTCTACCGTTTTCTAGAACGTAGATTTCTTCGAACTTGTCCAAATCGGCGAACCGGTGCGTGATATAAATTAATGATTTATTTTTAACGACGCGTAAAATAGTATCGAGAATTTTCTTTTCCGTTATCGAATCCAAATCCGAAGTCGCTTCGTCGCAAATTAAAATGGGGCTGTTTTTTAGTATCGCGCGAGCAATCGCCATTCTTTTCCGTTCGCCGCCGCTTAATTGTTTTCCGTGTTCGCCGGCGAAAGTATCAAGATTTTTAGGAAGCGATTCGACGAACTCCTTCAGCTCCGCTTGTTCTAAAGCTTCCAAGATATCCTCGTCGGCTGCGTCCGTTTTAGCAATGAGTAGATTTTCTTTTATTGTGGCGTTAAATAGGAATACGTTCTGCGAAATTACCGAAAAATATTTTCTTATTTCATCGCCGGAAAGCCGGGAGTATAATTTACCGCCTAAAACGATATTCCCTTTGTTCGTACGCCAAAATGCGAGGAGCAAATTTGCAAGAGTTGTTTTGCCCGAACCGCTTGCGCCTACGATTGCAATTTTCTTTTTTTCAGGCAATAAAAATGAAATATCATTCAGCGCATTTTGAATTTTATCGTAAGAGAATGTTAAGTCTTCAGTTTGTAAATCAAACGAATCCGGCGTCGCAGAATCGTTTGGAATATCTTCGGCGGGCTGCATTTCGGTTATTTCGAACAGTCTGTTTCCCGCGCGGACGCTTTTATCAACATACTGAACCGAAAGGGGAATAGGCATAACCGCTTCGAAAGCCGACATAATTCCAAGCGCCAAAACCGAAAGCAAAACTCCGTCGAGAAGATTTGCATTTACCAAAGGGACGGCAAAAATGAAGATTGTTATTACCGTCAAGTTCATTATCAGTTCTATTGCGCTTTCGTTGAAACCGTCGATAACAGACATCTTGCGTTCGGCTTCCGCAAGCGATCTCTGCGTTTCGCCGAAATCAGCGCCGAAGTTTTCCGCTTGATTAAAAGCGAGCAGTTCGGAAATCCCCGAAATTCCGTCAACGACAAGTTCATTTAGTTTTGTTCTTAGCGAAATGATTTTTTCGCCGAGATTTTTTGACATAAAATATGTGAAAATAGGAACAATAAATCCGGCGACGAAAAAGGAGGCTAGAAATATTAAGGAAAAGACGATCCCGAATTTCCATAAGAAAAGAAAAAGCGAAACTAAAATTGCCAAGGCGACGGCGGGCGGATGAATAACGCGCGCGAAAATATGTTCGAGACTCTCGATATCGGAGACAACGCGCGTAAGTAAATCGCCGCTCGTAAAATCTTTTGTCTTCGCCGGAGCGATACGTTCGTACGCTTTGAAAAACCAGACGCGGAATTCTGCGAGAAGACGGAACGTCACTTCGTGCGAAACGTAACGCTCAAAATAACGGAAAACCGCGCGGGAAATTCCAAAAAACCGGACGCCGACGATAGCGATCTGAAGTTCGGAAATATGCACGTGGAGCGCGGCTTTTGCAATAATATACGCGGAGGTCATCATCAAACCGACGCCGCTTCCGACAGTGAAAAATCCGAGAAGCGCGGCAAATGACATCCACCAAAAATATCCTTTCGTTAATTTCAATATTTTAAAAAGCCGCGCAATCAAACCGCGCTCCTTTGATATGTCTCGTAAAGCGCGCGGTAGTATTTGCCGGTATTTATTAACGATTCGTGCTTTCCGCTTTCCACGATTTTGCCTTTTGAAAAAACAAGAATTTTATCCGCGTTCATTATCGTGTTCAATCTGTGCGCAATAATCAGAGACGTTTTATTTTTGGTAAGTTTTTCAATTGAAGAAAGGATCTTCCGTTCCGAAGCCGGAGCGAGATTTGCGGTTGGCTCGTCGATCAATAAAATTTCCGAATCGCGTAAAAAAGCGCGGGCAAGCGATATTCTGTGGATTTGTCCGCCGCTTAATTTTCCGCCGTCTTCGCCGACAAGCGTATCGTAACCGTCGGGGAAAGAAAGAATTGTTTCATGAATATCCGCGTTTTTTGCCGCTTCAATTATTTCTTTGTCGCTAGCTTCCGGTTTGGAAAGCGCGATGTTTTTTTTGATTGTCCCATTAAAAATATGCGGCGATTGCGGCGCCCAGGAAATTTTAGTTCGCCAATCATTCACGTCAATCAATCGTATGTCTTTGCCATTGTAAAATATAATTCCGCCGGAAGGTTCGATGAATCTTAAAAACAGATTAAATATCGTACTTTTCCCCGCGCCCGAATGCCCGACGAGCGCGACTTTTTCATTTCTCTTTATTTCAAAAGAAATATTGTTCAGCGCATTTTCTTTTCTTTCTTTGTATATAAAACTTATGTTTTTAAAATTAATAAGTTCGCAACTATTAACTATTTGATTATTTATTTCTGAAATATTCTTGCCGTCAATCTGCCGAGAAAATAATCGGTCAATTCTTGCGAAGGCGGAAACGCCGTCCAAACCCGCATGGAATCCGGTTCCGAGTTGTCTTATGGGTAAATAAAACTCCGGCGCGAGTATCAAAATGAAAAGAGCGTCTTGAAATTCCAAACCGGAATTTAACAGCCTCAAGCCGATTTCAACGGCTACTATTGCAATACTGAGCGTAGAAAGCAATTCCAGCGCAAGCGCGGAAAGGAATGCAATTCGCAGAACTTTCATGGTTCTGTTTTTGAAATCGTTTGTTACGTCAAAAATCTTTTTAATTTCATCTTTACTTCTTCCGAATATTTTCAAAGCAGTAATCCCTTTGAGAACGTCGAAAAAATAAGCGCTCATTCTACTTAACGATTTCCACTGTTTTTTACTTTGCTTCTCCGCCGCTGTTCCTATTAAATACATAAAAAAGGGAATGAGCGGCGCGGTTAGAAGAAAGATAACGCCCGTCAGAAAATCGATTGGGAAAATAAAAACGAGAACGGATAGCGGAATCAACGCCGAAAGAAAAAGCTGCGGTAAATACCGGCTGAAATATACGTCGATTTTTTCAACGCCATTCGAAATTGTGTTTGCCAATTCGCCTCTTTTTTCGCCGGAAATATGAACGGGACCAAGAGAGAATAATTTTCGAATGAGTTTAGAACGCAGTTCTATTTTTATTTCAGCCGAAAGTTTATTCGAAAAATATTCTTTTAAAATAATAAAAACGGCTTTGAGAAAAGAAGCGGCAATAAATAATGTTGTGATATTTGAAACATCGCTTAAGTCTTTGCGCAGAAGAAAAACATCGTTAATCCCTTTCGAAAGGAAAAAAGCAATCGCTATTGCCGCAAAACCGGAAAGAAGTCCGAAAAAAACCGACAGAAGAAATGTCGTTCTCCTCTTTTTTGCGTATTCAAGCAAACCGGAATTAATGAACATTGCCGTTCTTTTAAATTATTTAGAAAATTTTACTCATTAAAATACAGCCGCTGTATGATATTAAAAAGTCCGGCGTTAACCGGACTTTTTAGATGTTTCATAAAATCACTCTGAAATTAATATTCCAATTCGGAATCTTTTGTCAGCCGTTTTTTGAAAACAATATATGACCATGCCTGGTAAACCAATATAAACGGAACAAGAATACCCGCAACCCAAGTCATAACGCCTAAAGTGTATTGCGAAGCCGATGCATTGTATATTGTCAAGTTATATTCAGGGCTTGTCGATGAAATCATAACGTTCGGATAAAGGGTAAAGAACACGGCGACGGTTATGAAAACAACGGTTAATGAAGTAAGAATAAAACTTATTCCCGCTTTATTTGATTTCAAATAAAAACCGGAGAGAACTAATGAAACGGCTGCAAGTAACGGAGGAACAAATGCCGACAAACCTTTTGCCGAAAATATGTCAACGTCAAAGTAAGTGTATAAAATAAATATCACAGCCATAATAACCGAAGGAAGCCACAATTTTTGCGCAGTTTCCACGATTCGTTTTTGAAACTCTCCGCCTATTTTAAGCGAAAGAAAAACAGCGCCGTGAAAAAGAAATAAAACGACAAACGTAACGCCGCCAATTAATCCGTATGGATTCAATAGATTAAAAAATCCGCCGGTGTAAGTTTTTGTCGCGTCAATCGGAGTTCCGCGCATAATATTTGCAATCGCAACTCCCCATAAAAGCGCGGTTAAAAAACTGCCGAGAAAAATCATCCGATCCCAATTGTATCGCCATTTTAACGAATCTTCTTTGCTTCTGTATTCAAACGCCACGGCTCTTACAATTAAACCGACAAGCATTAAAAACAGAGGAAGATAAAATCCGCTGAATAACGTTGCGTACCATTCGGGAAAAGCCGCAAACAATGCGCCGCCGGCGGTAAGCAGCCAAACCTCGTTGCCGTCCCAATGTGGACCGATTGTGTTAATAATCATTCGTCTTTCCGTATCGTCTTTAGCGATAAACGGAAGAAGCATACCGACTCCGTAATCAAAACCTTCCAAAAAGAAATAGCCGATAAATAAAACCGTTATTAAAATAAACCATACTGTATTTAAATCCATTTTTACCTCCTATGCTTCGCTTGGGTTGATTGGTTCATAATCTTCGTCCATGTCTTTTTTAGCGTATTTTTTCCACAGCTGAACTGTGAATACAATCAATATGGCATAGAGAACGGTAAAGCCGATAAGAGTAGTTAACGCTTCGCCGACGGAGACCGCCTTGGAAATACCTTGTTCGGTTTTCATCAAACCGAATACAATCCAAGGCTGGCGCGCAATCTCGGTAAAAATCCATCCGGTTGAGATCCCGATAGTAGGTAAGAAAATCGAATAAAAAATAATTTTAAGATTAAACGGTTTGCATTCAAAATTTTCTTTTCTCGTTTTCATGTAAACGATAAATGCAATAAGCAGCATTAAAAATCCGACGCCAACCATTATTCTAAACGTCCAATATGATCCGAGAACGTTAGGTATGTAATCGCCGGGCCCATATTTTTTTTCATATTCTTTTTGAACGTTGTTTATTCCTTTTACTTCGCCTTTAAATTTATTGTAATTCAGAAAACTTAATATATTCGGCAAAGTAATATTGAAGGAATTTTTGAGATTCGCCTGATCGGGGATTGCAAAAAGCGACATTGAAGCGGGGTTTTCCGTTTCCCAAAGAGCTTCGGCGGCGGCCATTTTCATCGGCTGGTGAGCGGTTAAATGTTGTCCTTGAAAGTGTCCTATAAAAACCACGAAAATAATTCCAATTAGACCCGCTTTAGCTCCGAAGCGCATTGAAATTTTAAACGGTTCAATATTTTTGGTTTTTTTAAGCATGTGCCACGCGCTTATACCCATTATGAAAAATCCGGCTTGCGTTATTCCGGAAAAGAAAACATGAGGGAACTGATACCATAAATGATGATTTGCAATTAGCGCAAAAAAGTCAACCATTTCGGCTCTTCCGTTTGCCAATGCGTAGCCTACAGGTTCCTGCATAAACGAGTTTGCCGTAAGAATCCAGATAGCTGAAAGATTAGAACCCAATGCCACTAACCAAGCTAAAGCGGCGTGTCCTTTCGGGGAAAATTTATTCCATCCGAAAATCCATATTCCGATAAACGTCGATTCCATATAAAACGCCAGCAGCGCTTCAATTGCCAACGGCGCGCCGAATATGTCGCCCATAAATCTCGAATATTCCGACCAGTTCATACCGAATTGAAATTCCTGAACGATTCCGGTTGCCACGCCGATGGCGAAATTAATTAGGAAAAGTTTGCCCCAGAATTTCGCCATCTTTCTGTAATTCTCGTTCCCGGTTTTGACGTATATTGTTTCCATTATTGCAATGGAAATGGACATGCCGAGCGTAATCGGGACGAAAAAGAAGTGATAGACGGTAACAATGGCAAATTGCCATCGTGAGATAGCTAATACATCCATATAACCTCCAATAATTATAAATTGAAATTATTTGAAATCAGTTTCCGTAAATTTGAATTCATGAATTGAAAGTGATTTTAATTTAGTAAAAATAATTTCTTCTTCGTCCATGAAAAACGAATGAATTTTGCAGGGAGCCGGCAACGGACAGAATTTATCTTCAGTAATACATTCGCTTATTTTCTTTAATAATCCGATTGCGGTTAGAATTTCAAAAAGAGTTATATTTTCGGGACTCTTTGCAAGAAGAACCCCGCCGTACTTTCCGCGTTCCGTAATAACTATACCGGAAATTTTCAATTTGTATATTATTTTTGTTGCGAAAGGTAATGTGATAAGTAATTTTTTCGAGAGTTCTCTTATTGAAAATTTTTTTTCAGGCGCTCCGGCAAGAAATCCGCAGATACGTATTGCATAATCATATTCTTTGTTAAATAAATAAAACATAAAAACCTTAACTATACAAAATAAGTATAGTTAAGATAATAAAAAATCTAAACAGAACAAAAAGTCTTATTATAGTATTGCAAGTTAAATTCTTCCCGATAAAAACTATCGGAACAAGTTGTTTTTTAGCGCCTGCCGCGCGTATTGCTTTTTTAATGCACGGCGGTAAAGAAATATCGAAGATTAATTTGAGAATGAATAATGGAATAGAGGAGAAATTCTAACCGGTAAAAACCGAAACATCAAATGTTATGTTTGGGATTCCATTATTCCAATTTTCCATCCGTCTCCGCTGCGCTGCGCTGCGCCGTGACAGGTTCCGTCTCCGCTGCGCTTCCGGCTTCACTTTGTTGCGCCGAGACAAGCCGCCGAGATAAATTATCCATTGCAGTTTCCCGCGTCGTTGTCCGTTTGCCGCCGGACTCCTCCTCGCAATGACGGTTGATTACAATTCGCGTAACGTGAGTTATTAATTTATTGTTGCGGAATAAAAATACGATAAAGAGTGTCGGAAAAAATAAACTTTTAATAAGAAATAACGATAATGACTAAATATAATTTTTAAACTGGTAGAAGATGTTCAACAATTTTGAAAATAAGGTTAGTAAATCGGAACTGATTAGTTTTGTTGCGATATTTGCCTTTTCGTCAATAGTTTGGTTTTTTGTTCTTGATTTGATAGCGAAAATCTTTATCGAATCCACGGAAGTTTTAATTAAAGTAAGTATAATCAAAGGAACGCTTTTCTTAATTGCGACTCTCTTTTACTTGTATTATATAATTAGACGATTTGAAGGGAAAGAGAAATCGTTATTAGCGGCTATTTACGAAAAAGAAAAATTATACAGAAGGATTTTCGATCTATCTCCGGTTGGGATGATGATGATTGATCCCAAAGGTAATATTGTGGATGCAAATACTGAATATTGTCATCTTACGGGCTACAGTTATGCGGAAATAATTAAAAAGAATGTAAGAGATTTTGTTCCGCTGCAAGATAAAGATTTAGTGAAAGAAAATATTGAATTGCTGATGGAAGGTCACGTTCTAAATCATGAAGTGCGGACGTTGAAAAAAGATAACACAATAGCTTACTTTAATTTGTTGGAAACAAGAATTCAGCTGCCGAAAAAAATTACCGGGATTTTAATAATTGCTCAGGATATGACCGAAAAAAGGAAAATGGTTGAAAAAATAAAAGACAATCAAAAATTGCTTGATACTTTTTTCAACAGTTCAACTGTGGGAGCATATATAATGCATCTTGAAGAACCGGTTTTCTGGAACAAAAATATCGATAATAAAGAAAATTTGATGTATGTTTTAAAAAATGAAAGAATCGTCAAATTCAATTCGGCAATTGTGAAATTGTACGGAATAAAAGAAAACATTTTATCGGGAATGAATCATACCGATCTTTACGAAAACATCTTTGAAAATGGCGAGGATTATTGGCAGGAACTTTACGACGAAGGGAAACTCCGTCTTATTATGCGGATTACAAACGATGAGAATATTTCCAAATGGATTGAAGGGAATTATATCTGTCTTTATGACGAATCCGGAAGAATAAAAGGACATATCGGGATTCAATATGATATCACGGAACATATAAATGAGCGGGATAAATATTTCAATCTGCTGAAATCATTTGAAACAAACCGGCATGATAGTTACGAACTTCTGAAAAATTCATTCGATGAACTTCTTAAAAAAATTGAATTGATGACCTCCGAAATATCCGAAATGGAAAAAGATTGTAATGAAAAATCTTTAGAAAAAAAAGAGAAGATTAAGGAAATCAGATCTCTAAGTGAAAACATTGGAAAAAATATCGTTTATCTGAATACTTTTGCCGATTTAAAAGGAAATATGGTTAAACCGATATTTTCGCTGATAAATTTATCCGACGTTTTGAAAAATATCAACGAAACTTATCGTACCAAGGCAAATAAAAATAATATAAAATATGTTTTCCAAAACGGAATTAGCGAATCGGTTATCGACGGTGAAAAACAAACAATCGTTCGCTTAATAAGTCTGCTGATTGAGAATGCCATAAAAAATTCGGAAAGCGGCGAAATGTTTGTCAGATTGAAAAAAGATGAAAAACTACAATTGGAAATTGAGTTTGAACCGCTAAATCCGATCTCGAAAAACTATTCCGTCGATATTCATTCGGACAAATTACTAACTGCAATTGTCAATGAATACTGCAACAGAAACTGCATAGACATGTCCGTTTCCAAAGGAGGAGAAAGCGGGACAAAAATAACATTACTGTTCAATAACACAATCTGAGCGTAATCATATCGCGGTAAACCGTAATTGATAATTGATCTCGGCGGCTTGTCTCGGCGCAACAAAGTGAAGCCGGAAGCGCAGCGGAGACGGAACCTGTCACGGCGCAGCGCAGCGGAGACGGATGGATAATTGGAATGATGGAATTCCCGACATAACAATTGATGTTTCGGTTTGACTGATTAGAGTTTCTCATTCATTCTCAAATCAATCTTCAATATTTCTTTATCGCTGTGCAATAAAAATGCAATACGCGCGACATGCAAAAAAAAACTTGCCGATTTATCCCGATGCTTTTTGTCGGGGTGTTTTTCCGAAAGCGGAATGTTCCATTTATCGGGAAGGATTTAACTTGTAATACTATAAAATCATCAAACCGGAATTTCGAATTTCATTTTTTCATTCTTGAGTCCGCTTTCAAAAGTTCAGTATTGCTTTTTAGAGTGAACTCATTTCTTAATTCCTCTTTCTTAATTCTTCTCTTTGAATTCTTTAACGCAGCCAAAAAGCCACTCCGACTCCAATAAACGTGGCTACGGCATAACCGAGCGTGCCGCACAGAATAGCGGGAATTACAAGCGACTTCCATTTTCTTCCCACAGCCATTGCCGCCGCGGTTGTAGGACCGCCCATATTTGCGTTCGAAGCGATAACAATCTCAGCTAAATCAAGTTTGAACAGTTTTCCGAAGAAAAGAATGAACATTAAATGAACAAACAGAATTAAAGCCGCAAAAACAAAAAGTATCGGTCCGAACTTCAACACGATAATTATGTTTGCGCTCGCTCCAATTGCGGCAAAGAAAACTTGCATTAGAAGCGTTCCGATTTGGTCGGCTCCTTTTATCGCTTTCATTTTATCCGGAAATATTGTCGCCAAAGTAACTACGAGAAAAGTGATAATTAAAATAGCGCTGCCTTTAATTCCGATAAATTCCTGAAACAAGAAACCGAAAGCCGAAACCGTAAGACCGATTGAGAGAGCTTTTCCCAAATCGAGCAGAGAAGGATTTTCGTCCGAATTAATTTCCTCAAATTCTCCTACGGAAAGGTTATCCGCTTCAATTTGAATTTCGTTTTTGAATTTCTTTTTTAAAAGTCCTATCGACGGAAGGGCAAACAATATCAGAAAATAGATTGTCATCATCAAATTATCGGCTGCAACGCCGGCGGCAAGCAGATCGCTGGAATTTAATTGAAGCGCCTGCGAAGCGGCAACGTAATTCATCGAACCTCCGATGTAAGTCGAACAGAATATTCCCGCCAATTTCCAGCCTTCCTCCCCGAGCGGTATTAAATTGTAAGCGATGACCGTCCCCGCAACCGTGCCAACTCCGCCGATTGCAAAGGCTAAGAGCGTCGGACCCGATTCTTTGATAATTCTTCGCAGATCCGCTTTGAACAGCAGCAGAGGAACGGCAAGCGGAATTAGATACGACCAAACTACGTCGTATGCCGGCGCGTCCGTAGGAATGATTGACAAATTAGATAAAATGAATGTAAAAAGAATTGTTACAACTACCGCCGATAATTTTGCGCCCCATTTGGTTTTCTGCTCTGCCCAAACTCCGAAACTTGCGGCGGTAAATAAAATTGCCCATAAAAACCAATTTTGGTCGGCTGTGAATATTGTATTTTCGAACATAAAAATATCCAATCATATTTTATTATTGAAAAAATGCGATGTAATTTCAGTTCTTAAATATACTAAACACAATTTGTTTCCGCCATGCGGGATAAAATTCAACGTCGTTACAAGGAATGTTTTTTATGACGAAGCCCGCCTTGGCGGAAGACGGGTAATCTGTTGGACGGAGACTAAAATTAACAGATTGTTCGCGGAATTCCTTCGGAATCGCAATGACAACCTTACGGAATCCGAAAACCGCTTTGATTTCTTGGCGTTCGTTAATCTGCGGATTTTTTTTCTATCGGTAAAGTGAAAATAAATTTACTTCCTTTGCCTAATTCGCTTTCAGCCCAAATTTTGCCGCCGTTTTTTTCTCCAAGTTCTTTGCAGAGGATCAATCCCAATCCCGTGCCGGTTTCATTTGCCGTTCCTCTTTCCGAAACTTTTTCGGTTAAGCTAAACAGTTTTCCAAGCGTTGCCGCGTTCATTCCAACTCCGTTGTCTTCAACGGTTATCTGCACAGACTCTGAATTTTGAACCGAATAAATAGTAATAATTCCGTTTTCATTTGTGAATTTTATTGCATTGTTGATGAGATTTCTTAATATTGTTTTTAAACAATCTTCATCGGCATATACAAAATGCTTGTCGGAAGTCTCTACGCGGATTGAAATCTTTTTTGATTCGGCGGCTAAAGAGAGCGATTCCTTTACGCCGGCTACGGCTGTTGAAAGTTGAAGAGTTTTAGGAATAATTTTGACGGAACCTCTCTGCAGCCTAGCCCAATGAAGTAAATTCTCAATTAATTTGTAAAGATTATTTGTAGAAGTATTTATTGATTTAATCATTGTTTGTATTTCTTCTTCGGATAATTCTTCAATATTTTCGTCCAACATTTGCGATATTCCCATTAACGCCATAAAAGGACTTTTGAGGTCGTGAGCGATTATGGAAAAGAATCTGTCCTTATTGCGGTTAATCAGTTCCAATTCTTCTTTTGATTGCGCCAATTTACGTAAACTTTCCTTCAGCAATCTATCTGCGAATTTTTTGCTGAGCACTTTTTCAATCTGCTGAGATACAAACTGAAGAAGCTTTATGTCGTCTTCGGAAAAAGCGTTTTCGGATTTGTAATCTTGAACCACGAGAACGCCTTTTCTATTCTCGCTTAAATCAAGATAATTTCCGATCCAGATGGGAGAATTATCTCCAATCAGTTCAACCTCGCCTTCAAGACGAAGTTTTTTATCCCGCTCCATATTAATTATTTGAGATTTCTTGGTCCTTAAAACAAATTCTGTAAATCCTTTTCCCATCGGTTTTGGTTCCGGCGGAAGGTCGTATTCGTCAACATGGTAGGGAAAAGTTAAAATATCTGTTTCGGTATCTTGAATAGCAATGTAGAGATTTTTTGCGGGCATCAGTCCTGATATTATCAAATGAATCGATTTGTAAAATTCGTCCATCGGCTCGTCTTTGCTCGCTTCTTTCGAAATGTCAAATAGCGCTTTTTGAATCTTTTCTTTTTTCTTTTGCTCGGAAATATCGCGCCAGTTTGTATGAATAATTAATTTGCCGTCTTCATTTGTTCCGGTAGTCAAAATAACGTCAACCGGAAAAATCTCGCCGTCAGCTTTTTTATGATACCATTCAAAGCGGTGACTTCCTTCCTTTATTGCAATTTCCATCATTTCCTCCGCTTTTTGATCGGATCGTTTTCCGTCCGGTTGATAAAGCGGAGAAAGTTCGTGCGGATGAGTATTTAACACTTCAGTTTTATCTTTGTATTTTAAAATTTTTATCGTGGCGTCGTTGCAGTCAACAAATTTCCCATCCTCTATAATTAGTATTGCATCCTTTGATTTTTCAACCAAATCGCGGTATTTTTTTCGACTTTTTTCAAGTCTCTTTTCTGTATTTAAGCGTTTCGTGACGTCTATTCCAATCGAAATAATTAAGTGTTTATCCGCTTTCTCGTCGTCATAAAAACCTGTGCTCTGCCATGAAACGGTTTTAAGTTCTCCTGATTTTGCAATAATCGGGTTTTCGTAGGCATACAATGGTTTACCCCATGCCTCTTTCCAAACTTTATTCATCTCTTCATATATTTCGGATGGGAAAAAGATTTGGAACCAATCTTTTCCGATAACTTCTTCTTTTCTATATCCTGTAATTTTCTCTGCGCCTCTGTTAAATATTTTTATCAAATGATTCTTGTCCAAACCGACTATGATAGCCTCGCTTGTTTCAATTATTTTTTTCGTAAACTCCCGGTCTCTTTTATGTTCGGAAATTTCTTTTTCCAATTCTTCCGTCCTAAACGCCACAATTTCTTCCAGATTATCGCGATGTTTTTTCAATTCAATCTCATCATTTTTTTGCCTGGTTAGAAACTTCGAAAATCTGTTTGAAGAGAATCCGATTCCGATAAAACCGAAAATTAAAATAAGCAGATGAAAGAGGATAACTACTTTTCTTTCGGAGGCTTCATGCAACAATAATGATTTCATCGGCGCCGAAACTCCAATGCCGCCGAGAATATCGCCTTCTTTGTAACCTTGAAATTCATGACATTTAAGACAGCTCTTTTTTGCTATCAGCGGCTTCATCAGTTTAAAATATGTTTCTCCGCGAAACTTTATGAACTCGCTGCTTTCTTTTTTGCCTTTCTCAAATTCGTGCAATGCGTTTCTTTCCCATTCATCGGGTTTGTTATTGGGATTTATCGGTTTTAAACTGGTAAGACGTCCGACAACTCCGTATTCCTTTGGGAATTGATCAAACATTTGTCTAATCATATACGCCGGATTCGTAAGCGTTAGAGTATCGCCGTTGGGTTTTACTATATCTCTGTCGGGTATATGCGATAGATGCGGATTTGGAGGAGTCTCGGCGTCAATTGGAACGGAAACGCCTCCATGATTAGAAGCCCAGATTCTTATTGCCGCATCTCTATTAATACTTGCGTTGGCTTCGGCAAATGCAATTCGCTTTGTGTTTTTATCTAGAGTGATAATGTTCCATGAAAAAGAAATAGCGATAATTAAAAACCATAAGAGCGAAATAATAAACGTAAGTCTATTGATTTTTTTCTTATAAATGCTGCGAGATTTATCGGTCTTTAACATAAAATAAATTTTATTATAGATATGAACTTATTATCGACATAATTTAGAAAAACTTAAACTATTTATTATTAAGCGGTTTATAAAAAAATCCCTTATCTTTCGCAAAAATATTTTAGGAATGATGGAACAAACGTCCCGCAAAGCTTGCTTACCGGCGGGTGGGACACAACTTGTTCTTACTTGTCGGGATGGTAATGATTATCGTAGGAGTGTCATTCCGGTATGCTTTTTAGCCGGAATCTATTAGAATTCAGTGGATTCCCGCTAAGAACGAGCGGGAATGACAGTAATAGTTGGAATGATAAACGTATGGAAACGTCATTATTAATTTTTAAACACACAACTTGTTCCAACTTGGCGGGAAGGGTATCCGGCAATTGCCGGATTCAGAATCTCAGATAGTCTAAGAGACGCCGACCTTCGTCGGCATGACAGAGTATTGATAAAAATATAAACGCATGAAAAAAAACGCTTCAATTTCGGTAATATTCGTCACGGTTTTTATTGACTTGATGGGCTTCGGTCTGCTGATTCCTATTCTTCCCACTTTTGCCGGAAAGCAGCTTCATGTTTCGGATTTCCAAATCGGTATAATCATCGCTTCTTTTTCTTTCATGCAGTTCCTTTTCAATCCTGTTATCGGAAGACTATCCGATAAATTCGGGCGCAGAAAAATAATTCTCACAACTTCTGTTTTTACCGTTTCGTCATATTTGATTTTCAGTTTTTCAACCTCTTTTTATATGCTGCTTATTTCCCGAATTATCGCCGGAATAGGCGGAAGCAACATCGGCGCGGCGCAGGCGTATATTGCCGATGTGACGGATAAAAAAAGCCGTTCGAAAGGCATGGGCGTTATCGGAGCCGCGTTTGGGCTTGGTTTTGTTTTCGGTCCTCTTTTGGGCGGATTGATCTCTAAAATCAGCTACGAAGCTGTCGGATTCAGCGCGGCGGCTTTTTCGTTCAGCGCGTTTTTGTTCGCTTATTTTTTCCTTCCTGAATCTTTGAAAGAAAAAAACGTCGGCAAAATGAATTACCGCTTAGTTGATTTTAATGCGGTTCTTAAAGTTCTCCGAACCCCAAAACTGGGATTTGTCGTCTTTCTATTTTTTATTATTGTTTTCTCAATCGCCAATATTTACGGGACTTTCGCGATCCTCGGATTTAAAATATTCCATTTTTCGGATCCGCAGATTGCATATCTTTACAGCATCATTGGAATTGTGGGCGCGTTCGTACAAGGCGGTTTTCTGCGGGTTTTAGTAAAACGTTTTATGGATAGACGTTTAATTATTACCGGAACTGTTTTGATGGGAATCGGGTTGGCGGCGCTTCCTTATGGAACATCGTTCGGCAATGTCGCATTAATTACGATTGTAATTTCAATCGGTTCCGGTATTTTGCAGCCGATTTTGCTCAGTAAAGTTTCGAAGCTGACGGCTGAATCGGATCAGGGAACTGTACTCGGAATAAATCAGTCTTTGGCTTCCTTCGCCCGCGTTTTAGGACCGTTTTGGGGCGGATTCGCGTTCGAGTATATCGGTTATCAATTCCCGTTTTTAACGGGCGCGTTGTTTGCTTTTTTTACGCTTGGTTTAATAATCTTATATTTGAAAGAATAAAATGTACAAGGTTGGAAATATAAATATCGAAAAGGCGCTTCTGCTTGCGCCGATGGAAGACGTGACGAATTTCGCGTTCAGAAAATTGTGTATCGAATTCGGAGCGGATTTGGTGTTTACCGAATTCATCAATTCCGACGGCTTAATTCGCAATAACGAAAAGACCGCGAGAAAGATGCGGATAGAAGAAGAAGAGCGTCCGGTAGGAATTCAGATATATGGAAACGACATTCCCGCAATGGTGAAAGCCGCTCAAATGGCGGCGGAATTGAATCCTGATTTGATTGATATCAACGCCGGCTGCTGGGTTAAAAAAGTCTCCAGACGGGGCGCGGGCGCGGGATTGCTGAAAGATCCGCCTTACATGCAGGAAATGGTTGCGGCGGTTGTTAAGGCTGTTGATATTCCGGTTACGGTGAAAACGAGAATCGGCTGGGACGCAGAGAGCATAATGATTACGGAAGTCGCCCGCAGAATGGAAGACGCCGGAGCGAAATCGCTGACCGTGCATTGCCGTACAAGAAGTCAAGGACACAGCGGCGACGCCGATTGGGATTGGATTCCTAAAATTAAGGAAGTGGTGGATTTTCCGGTTGTTCTCAACGGCGGAATTTTCAGCGCGGAAGACGCGAAACTTGCCTTCGAGAGCACAAACGCCGACGGAGCGATGATTGCCCGCGGAGCTATCGGAGCGCCGTGGCTTTTCCTTCAATCGAAAGAAATATTGGAATTCGGCAAAGTGAAAACGCAAATCGATCACAGAATTATGATCGATACGGCTATTAAACATCTCCGTTACGAAATTGAACATAAAGAAGAAGAGAGAAGGGCGATTATTCCTTTCCGAAAATATTGGAGCGGTTATTTGAAGGGGCTTTACGACGCTTCTTCCGTCCGACGCGAAATTATGAAAATTGAAGAATTCGAACCGCTGAAAGAATTGCTGTTGAATTATAAAG
>JAADIR010000130.1:510-14072 GCA_013151245.1 Chlorobiota bacterium | reverse complement strand
ATGAATATGATTCACATTCTTGACGCCGACGGTATTATTCGGGAAGTCAATTCGGCATGGCTGCTGAAATTGGGTTATGAGCATGATGAAGTTATCGGCAAACATATTTCATATTTCGTACACGATAAATATAAGGGGTATATTCAGGACGTTCTAACTAAAATCAAAATTAGTAAGACGCCCGTAAAGCAAAACATGGTTTTCATTACGAAGGACGGTTCGGAAATTATCGTTAATGAAAATAAATCGCCGATAATTTTTAACGGCGAATTATCTTCCATCCAAGTTATTCTGGAAGATATCACGGATATTGAAAAGGCAAAAGAGATTACAAACCAGAATATGCTGCTGAACGGAGTTAACCGCATTTTGAATGAAACGCTTGAATCGGATTCGCTTCAGAATGTCGCTCTGCGCGCGTTAAGAATAACGGAAATGATTACGGGAAGTAAATTCGGGATGATTGGACTTCTCAACGATAAAAAAGATTCGCTCGATATTTTAGCTTCAACTCATGAAATATTTCTTAAAACTCTTACTAAAAAAGAAGCGTCCCTGTTCAAAGGAATTCCCATAAGAGGTATTTTATCGAAGATGATTCGAAATCATGAATCATATTTTACAAACGATTATCATTCCGAAATAAACGCCGTTAAATTACCCGAAGCGCATCCCAATCTTGTTTGCATTTTAGGAACGCCGCTTTTTATTGGAGATAAAGAATTCGGAATTGTAATTGTGGCAAACAGCCCTGTGGGCTATACAAACTTGGACAAAACCAATCTGACGTCTATCGCATCCGCTATTTCAACGGTTCTTAAGCGAAAGCAAACCGACGTTGAGCTTCGGCAGCATAAAGAAAACTTAGAAGAACTTCTGGACAAAAGAACGAAGGAAATTAGAAAATTAAACGATTCATTAGTTGAAGAAATAAAGTTAACCGAAAAAATATCGAAAGCATACATAGAAAGCGAACGGCGATACAAGCGTTTGTTTGAAAACGCTCCTATCGGAATGTACCGAAGCAACGAAAAAGGAGAGATTATTTTAGCCAACAAAAAGCTGTTGGAAATACTCGGCTACAATTCCGTTGAAGACCTTGCAAAAAATTTGACCGCGTACGAACTTTATCCTGAAAATGAAAACAGAGAAAAATTTATTGAACTGATTCAAGCTAACGGTTCAATCCAAAATTTTCAAACCAAACTTATAAAAAAAGACGGGGAAATAATTGACGTAATTGAAAACGCGAACCTTCTTTTTGACGAAGATGAAAACATGCAATATTACGAAGGAATTATTCAAGACGTCACACAGCAAAAAAAATATAAAGAGTTAATCGAAATTTTGTCGGCGGCGTTTGAACAAACTCCCGCCTTAACATTTATCACCGACGTTGACGGAAACATCGAATACGTTAATAATGCGTTTACAAATATTACCGGCTATTGTAAAACGGAAGCTATCGGTAAAAACCCCAATATCTTGAAGTCCGGATTTCATGATGAGCAGTTCTATCAACAAATGTGGAAAACAATAACGTCGGGCAAAGCATGGATTTCGGAATTCCGAGATAGGAAGAAAAACGGCGAACAGTTCTGGGCAAACTCAATAGTTTTCCCTATTAAGAATTCCGAGAATAAAATTATTCGCTACGTCGCAATTCAGGAAGATATAACGGAGAAAAAAAAGATACTCGCTGAATTATTTAAAGCAAAAGAAGAAGCTGAAAAAGCCGACAAATTAAAATCCGAATTCCTAGCGCAGATATCCCATGAAATACGAACGCCGCTGACTTCAATGGTTAGCTTCACTTCTCTGCTCCAGTCCGATCTGGAAAACGTAGTGGACGAAGAACTTGCTTACGCCTTCACCGCAATCAAAAATTCCGCAAAAAGAATTACGCGCACGGTCGATTTAATTTTGAACGTTTCACAGTTGGAAACAAAAACGTTCGATTTTAACCCTTCTGAAATTGAAATTAACGATCATATCTTGGAAGATATTTATTTGGAATATTTTCAATACTGCAGACAAAAAAATCTGGAGTTTATTTTTACAAAAGAAATTTCTCCCTTTTATTTTTGGGGAGATGAATATACGCTGCAGCAGATTTTCAATAATCTAATTGATAACGCAGTAAAATTCACAAATTCCGGAAAGGTAGAAATTAAGACGTTCATGGATGATAAAAAGAAACGAATTGTGGAAATAAGCGATACCGGAATTGGAATAAGCAAAGATTATTTGCCCCGCTTGTTTGAAAAATTCACTCAAGAAGAACAAGGATATACGCGCAGATTCGACGGAAACGGACTCGGCATGGTGCTTGTAAAAAAATATTGCGAACTAAACAATCTTGCCGTTGAAGTGGAGAGCGAGAAAGGAAAAGGCACGACAATTTCAGTGATCTTCCCGAATTAAATACCCTTCGGTTTTTTTAAGCAAAAAAAACGCTAACTATTTCTATACAAAATAATTTTCCGTAAATTATTAACTCATGTTACGCGGTATTTTAATATGCGTCAAAAACAACAAAATAATGTTTCATTGCCGCGTCGTTGTCCGGCAATCGCCGGACTCCTCCTCGCAATGACGGTTGATTTCAATTCGCGTAACGTGAGTTATTAATTATTGATCCGTTTTATTTAACTGAAGGATTTCAGCAATTTTTGTTCCTATCTTTTAAGCGTTTTTTTACAGCCTTAATATTTGATGTTTTATTTTAAAGGACTAAACCATGGACAAAGATTTCGAACAAGATTTTCGCCGGCATTTTAATTTAGCTCCGCTCCCCTATCAATCCCTTGATGAAAAAGGAAAAATTATTTCGGTTAATCCCGCCTGGTTGGAATTCTTCAATTATGAAGAAAATGAAGTCATTGGAAAATTTTTCTCCCATTTTTTAACTTCCGTTTCAGCCAAAGCATTTAACGAGCGTTTCTCATCGTTCATATCAAAGGGATTTGTGAAGGACGTCTCTTTGGAAGCGGCAAACAAGGATGGAAAAATTCTAACGATTTCTCTGAACGGAAATGTCATAAGAAATAAACGCGGCGCTTTCCACGGCTTTCAGTCTGTTTTAATTAAGGTTGAAAAACAAAAGGAAATAATATCCGATATAAATTCAATAATCAACGCAAGAGAAGAGCCGATTTGGGCTATCGACAGAGATTACAAATTTCTTTTTTTTAACGAAAAATTCAAGGAGGCTTTTAATAAAGCTTTTGAAATAGAACTTACGAAAGGAATTAGCGCAATAAATATTATTGACGACGAAAAACAGATTTCTTTTTGGAAACAAAAATATGAGCCGGTTTTTTCGGGCAAGCCGCAGAAATTTATTTACGCTTTTACAGCCGGAAGCAAACCGAAATATTCTGAGATTACGCTCTCTCCGATTGTCGAAGATAATACTATCGCCGCAGCTTTTGCCATAAGCGTCGATATAACGGAAAAGAGCAAAATGGATCAAAAGATAAATGAACAAAAGATTTGGTATGAAACCGTATTTGAAGGGTCTAAAGATGCAATCTTTATTTCATCCGAAGATGCAAACTTTTGTATGGTAAATGAAGCGGCGGCTCAACTTACGGGATACTCAAAAGAAGAGCTTCTGCAAATGTCAATCCCCGATCTTCATGAGGTAAACGATTTAACGGCTTATAATAATTTCTTCGGCAGAATTCTGGACGGAGAAGATATAGTTTCCGAAGCAAATATTTTACGGAAAGACGGAAGCAAAGTAGAAACCGAATTCAGCAACAAATTGATTGAAATCGGGGATAAAAAATTCATGCACACAATTGCGCGCGATATTTCCGAGCGAAAATATTTTCAAGACCAATTGGAAAAATCGCTGAACGATTATAAAACCGTCTTTGATAAATCAAGCGACGCAATACTAATCTTCGAACCGGAAAATGAAACGATATTCGACGTAAACGAAACGGCGATAAAAATTTACGGTTTTTCCCGCGAAGAACTTATCGGAATGGATTTGCGGAATATTTCCAAAACTCCCGAACGAGGTAGAAAAATTATTAGGCAGGCGCTCAAGGAGGAAACCTCGCTTAATTTGACTACTACTCACTTCAAAAAAACCGGAGAAGAAATATTTTTTCAAGTGAACGGTTTCTTCACTACTTTCAAAGGGAAAAAAGCTATTATCAGTTTTAACCATGACATTACGGAAAGGGTTAGAATAGAAAGAGCGCTCGAAGAAAGCGAAAAATATTACAAACTTCTCTTCGAATCTTCTCCCGTAGGAATTTACGTTGCAAAGCCGGACGGAACGATTTTAGACGCAAATCCAAAACTTTTGGAAATGCTCGGCTCGCCGTCGGTTGAAAAGACAAAGGAAATTAATCTTCTTACGTTGCCGAATTTAATAGAAAGCAAATATTCCGAAGCCTTTTTGAACGCGCTTAAAACCGGAGAAACTGCCGTATTCGATTCTAATTATATTTCCAAATGGGGTAAAGAGATTTTCCTTTCATCCATAATAGTTCCTTTGAAAAACGAAAAGAATATCGTTGAAAAATTATTTGCGGTTATTCAAGACAGAACAGCCGAACGGCAATATCTCGAAGAACTGAAAGAGAGCGAAAAACTGTTTAGAGATATGTTTAATAGCAGCATGGATATAATCGTAATTTCCGAAATTGAATCCGGAAAATATATTCGGGTAAATAAAGGTTTTGTTGAAATTTTCGGTATTGAGGAGAGCGAAGCGCTCGGAAAGTCCGGCGTTGAACTTGGAATTTGGAAAAGCGAAACTCAGCGAAAGGAATTCATTGAGAAATTACAAACTAAAAAAGGAATTTCGAACCATCAAATCAGCTTCAAGTTAAAAAACGGCAAAGCGATAACGGCGCTTGTTTCCAGTGGAATTATTACAATTAAAGGGAAGGAATATTACCTCAACACCGGAAAAGATATTACGGATATTATTGAATTAAAAGAAGCTTTAACCGAAACGGAAAAACTTTACGAAACGCTATTTGAAAAACTCACTGATTCGGTTGTGTTATACGATGTAAATGGAAGAATATTAAATTGCAATAGCGCTTTCATTCAACATTTAGGCTATCAAAAGGAAGAAATAATAGGGAAATCGCCCGCCGATTACACTCCGCCGGAATTTGCGGAAAAAATTCCGGCAAGAATTAAAAAACTGCTCGCTCAAGGCGAAATACTCTTTGAATCTATTCACGTAAATAAAAACGGAAAGCGGATTCCGGTTGAAGTTAATGCTAAAAAAATAAAATACAAAGGCGAAGACGCATTCCTTGCGGTCAATCGTAATATTTCCGCAAGAAAAGAAGCGATGAGAAAATTGGAAGAAAGCGAAAGTCTTTTCCGCGGAGTTTTTAATAATACTCTTGACGCTATCACGATTTCCGATATTGATTCCGGGGAATACGTCCGGGTAAACAAAGGCTTTTCAGATATTCTGGGATTTACCGAAGAAGAAGCGCTAGGAAAAACAAGCGTTGAACTCGGCATTTGGCTTAGCGAAAACGATCGGAGAGCTTTTTTGAGAAAATTTAAGGAAGACGGTTATCTTCGGGAATATATTGTAAAATTACGCGCTAAAGGAGGAGAAATTAAAACCGCTTTAATTTCAAGCGAACTTATTAGTCTCGAGGGAAAAGATTATTTCCTAAATACCGGAAAAGATATAACAAAATTACTCGAGACGCAAAAATTATTATTGGAAACGGAAAAACTATATGAAACTCTTTTTGAACTCTCGCCTTCCGGAATAATTCTGGGAGACTTAAACGGAAATATCCTTGATGTAAATCAGACTTTCTCCAGTATGGTTCACTACTCCAGGGAAGAACTCATTGGCATGAACATTACAAAATTAAATTCTTCCGAAACGCCGGAACGAATAAAAGCTAATGTTCAAAAAATTATTTCCGCAAAATATTACAATCACGAAGTGATAAATATCAGAAAAGATTCTACTGAAATTCATCTTGCCCTAAAGGAAAAATTAATAGATCTTCCGGACGGAACAAAAGGGATATTATCGATCGCTATCGACATAACCGAAAGGAAAAGATACGAAGCGGAATTACAAAAATCCCGAAAAGAATTGAAACGATTGACAAACTATCTGCAGAACGTAAGAGAAAAAGAAAGAGGAGAAATTGCAAGAAGAATTCACGACGCGCTCGGTCAGTCTTTAACGGCGGTGCAATTTGAAACCGCTTGGCTGCAGAAGAATCTATCGGACGACAAAATAATTTCGGAAAGATTGTCGCGGTTAAAAAATACCGTAGATGAAATGACGGTTGAAGTGCGGAACATTTCCGCCGAACTGCGACCGAGCATGCTTGACGAATTGGGACTTCCAACCGCTATTGAGTGGTACTGCGAGGAATTTGAACGAAAAAGCGGAATTGAAATTCATAAGAAAATTGAACCCGAAGAGTTATTTGTAGATAATAATCTCTCAATTCATATATTCAGAATGCTGCAAGAGTGCTTGACAAATGTTTGGCGTCATTCAAAAGCCACGCGAGTTACCATCGAATTAAAAGAACGGCATCATTCTCTTTATTTATCAATCCGCGATAACGGAATCGGATTGGATGAGAAGAAAATCCACAATATAAAATCTTTGGGGTTGCTCGGCTTAAAAGAACGCGTTTTTGCTTTACAAGGGCAAATTGATTTTATTTCGGCTCCCGGCAAAGGAACAAAAATAAAAATAGTAATTCCCTTAAAGCAAAAGGACCATGGCTCAATATGAATATTTTAATTGCCGACGACCATGCCGTTGTTAGAAGAGGAGTAAAAGAGATTGTAACCGATTCAATTAAGAACGTTTCAATCGACGAAGCGGAAAACGCGGAAAGCATTTATGAAGCGTTAAAAAACAATACTTACGACTTGATCCTTTTAGACATTTCGCTTCCCGACGAAAACGGAATATCTGTTCTGCAAAATATCAAAATTCTTTTCCCCGAACTTCCAATTCTTATTTTGAGTAATTACGAGGAAAAACTTTTTGCAAAAAGAAGCTTAAAACTCGGAGCTTCGGGATACTTAACTAAATCGGCGGCTCCGGAAGAATTGTCTCTTGCAATAAAAACCGTTCAATCCGGTAAATCTTATATCAGTAAAAACTTAGCCGAGCGGTTTGTTTTTGATTCCGCCCCCGAAATTTTGCCGCACGAAAAACTTTCTTCAAGAGAATTTGAAGTTTTATTGTTAATTGCCGACGGGAAAACTGTGGGCGAGATTTCCAGGGAACTTTTTCTCAGTCCTAAAACCGTCAGCACTTATAGAAGCAGAATTCTTGAAAAAATGGAAATGGATAATAATTCCAAATTGATAAATTACGCCGTTAAAAATAATTTACTTTAGGATGACAAATAATTATCGCAATTATTTACGCCGCCGTCTAAAATAAATAGAAACTCTACTTATCCCGCATAAAATTGAACCGCTCCGCGGTTCGTTTTTTTTAGATAGTGGATTCAATTATTTTTATCGGCTCTTGGATTTTCGTCATTTTATTATAATTCAATATTTTCATCAGCGATATATTTGTCAATTCATTCCCTTTAGGAACTAAAAGAAAACCGTTAATATCTTTTATTCCTTCGGCAAGCAGCATTCCTATTTTCAGTTCGGTTAATTTCTTCATCGAAATTATTGAGCCTTCCGATAATCCTTGAACTTCTGCGATTAGCGCTCCCAAGATATCCGGATCGTAAATTTCATGTTTCTTCTGTATGATTCTTAACGCTTCATTCGGAGCGGCTCCTTTATTGATTGGCGAATAGAAATCGTTTAATACTTTCAACAGTCTGCCGAGAAACGGGATGTTATCGCCGACCTTAAAATCGATGCTCTCCCCTTCTCCGTTATAACAAGCGTATTGATAATTAATTCCTTCCGCAATTTTTTCGAGTCGCGGAATATGTTTTAACAGTTCGTTTCCTATTTGCGCGTGATGAAAAAACATCTTTTCTTCGTCGGCGGTTAATTCCGCTCCCTGATATTTCTTCCGGATTATTGATTGAGGCACCGTAACCAAACCGATTTTTGAAAGAAGAGTTCCGATTTCAACTTCCCATGAATTTTGAATTCTGAGACGAGCGAGAATTTTTCTCGCCATCGAACGCATTTGCGCCGCCTGGCTGAACGCTTCGGGGTTTACGGCGGCTAAGATATCAATCAGCGTTTTTATACTTCCTTTCAAAGTTTTATTCAGCAATTCTTTTTCCGCCGTAATTAATTGATATTGCCCGATTGCATCGTAGATGTTTTTTGCCAGCAGCTCTACCTTGCAGGGTTTCGACAAAAAACGGAAAATATTTCCCTCGTTTATCGCGTTCACTGCGGCGTCTAAGTCGGCGTAACCGGTCAGCATTACTCTTACCGTATCGGGATATAAATCTCTAACTTTCGAAAGGAATTCTATTCCGTTCATTTCCGGCATTTTGTAATCGGACACAACCGCCGCAAAAGGTCCGTTGTTTCTTAAAATATCCAATCCGCCTTTGCCGCTTTCGGAAACATAAATATGGAATTTTGTGCGGAGATTTCTTCTGTATCCTGAAAGTATATTTTTTTCGTCGTCAACTAAAAGTACTTTGTGCATTTTATTTTGCTCCCTTGATAAAATTATTAGAGTTTCTGTAAAATATGATATTATCCTTCAGCCGGAGGCTGAATAACAGAACGCTTATTTTGCAGAAACTCTATTTATTTAGCAAACAAATTTATAATTTCACGGACTTCGTTTTCAATATCAAATTTTTTAATAACCTCTGTTTCGGCTTCGGGATTATTGACAAATAAATTTGCCAAATAAACGGCGGACGATAAATTAAATTCATTAAACGTCAAATCATTAATCGAATGATGGAAAAGAACGGCTTCGACAACTTTTTCCGGCAAACCCCAAAGATTTAAAAGATAACCGCCTATTTGCGCATGCGTAATTTTCATTATTTCTTTTTCGGCTTCGTTATAAGAAATACCTTTTTCTTTCTGTAATTGAAAAATCCGTCCTCCGTAACTTTTTTCATTTAGAATAATTATCTTCCCCAAATCATGAAGCAAGCCCGCCATATAACATTCTTCAAGTTCTTCCTTATTGGTTACGCGAAGCGCCAATATCTTTTTGGAAACGTTCGCAACGGTTAAGCTGTGCCTCCAAATTTCAGAAAGATGATTGTTTAATTCTCTGTTCCCTTCAAACGATTCAAAAACATTTACGTACAGGACAAGCGATTTTATCGTATTTGCGCCTAACAAGTTAATTGCCGTCGAAATATCGGAAACATCGGAAGTCATTGTAAAAAAAGCCGAATTAACAAGCTGAAGTATTTTTGCGCTCATTGCAATATCGTTTTTAATTATTTTGACAATTTCCATTAAAGAAAAATCTTTCTTTGATAACGCCTCTTCTAATTTTAAATATGTTTCCGGCACCGAAGGAAGCGTTTGTATTCCATTAATAACTTTTCTCAGTTCTTCATCGTGAAGATATGAATTGAATGCAGTTTTCGCGACCGCGTGATTTTTTCTTTTAATTCTTCCGGCGCAATCGGTTTGGCTATAAACTGATGAGCGGTTTTTGCCGACTGCAGCGCAAACGCTTCCTTGCTGTATCCCGAAAGAATGTATCTGATTACCGAAGGATACTTCTCTTTTACTTTTTCCAAAAGTTCGGCTCCGCTCATTTCCGGCATAATCATATCGGACACAATAACGTCGATGCGATGTTCTTTCATTATTTCCAGCGCTTCTTTACCGCCGTACGCAAAATAGAAATTCCATTCGTTTCTCAACGGTCTTAGCATTCTCTTTAGTCCATGGACAACATTTACTTCATCATCGACAAACAAAATATCAAGTTTCATTTTTTTTCTCCATATTTCTGTCTATTGGCAAAGTAATTATGAAAGTTGTTCCTATTCCCTCTTCGGATTTTACTTCAACAGCTCCGTTGTGTTTATTTACAATAATATCATGAGCAATCGCCAAACCCTGTCCGGTTCCTTTTCCTATTTCTTTTGTAGTAAAAAAAGGATCGAAAATTTTATTTTGATTTTCAGCGCTGATTCCCGTTCCGGTATCCGAAATTGTAATTACGACATTACCGCCTTCCTTTTTAGTTGATATTTTTATTTTCCCCGTTTCTCCGCTTGGTTTGTCGCCGATTTTTTCCGCAATTGCCTGCGCCGCATTTACAATCATATTTAAGAAAACCTGATTCAATTCGTCAAGCAAACAATATACGCCTGTAATGCTTTGATCAAGGTCCAATTCAACTTCGGCTACATATTTCCATTCGTTTTTCGAAATAATAACCGTGTCTTCTATTCCTTTATTCAAATTTTGAAACGCTTTTTTCTTAAAACCGGGATGCGCAAAGTCTTTCATAGCGCGGACAATTTTAGTTACCTTCTCCACGCCCGCTTTTGTCTGCTCCATAGCTTCGGGAATTTCTTCCAGAATGAATTCCAAATCAAGTTCTTCTTTTGCATTTTGATAGAAGTCTCTTATTTGGTCGTTCGTATAATTATTTCCGTCTTCGAGAAAGGCGTTGAAATCGTAAATCAATTTTAATATCAAATCGTAAGAATCCGCCAGAAAATTTATATTATCGCCTATATACTGCATTGGAGTGTTGATTTCATGCGCAATACCAGCCGCAAGCTGCCCGATGGATTCCATTTTTTGCGATAACGCAAGCTGATTTTCCACCTTTATTCTTTCCGTAATATCTTCTTTTATAGCAATGAAATTTGTAATAATTCCATCATTGCTTTTAATTGGGGAAATTGTGGCGGTTTCCCAAAATGCGGAACCGTCCTTTGCAATATTCTTAAATTCGCCCGTCCACGTTTCCCCTTTCAAAATTGTTTTCCAAAGAGTTTCGTATTCTTCCGGTTTTGTGTGACCGCTCTTCAATATTCGCGGATTATTTCCTATCGCTTCTTCCAGCGAATATCCCGTTAAACTTTCGAATTTCGGATTAACATATTCAATATCGCCGTTGATATCGGTAATTACTATTGAATTTGCGCTTTGCTCAACTGCTTTCTGCAATTTTCGCATTTGAATATTTATTTTCTGTTTTTCAAATTGAGCCGCAAAATTATTAATTATATTTCCAAGAATATCGCTCAATAATTCAAATATTTCCAAATCGTTTTCAAAAACGCTAATCTCATTCGACAAATAATAATAGACGAGAAATCCCGCAAGTTCATGGTTCATAAAGAAAGGGACGGCTATTAACGATTTTACATTGCTCTCGCATAATTCGCCGTGAATAGAATTATTTTCCTTACAATATTCCTTTAAATTTTGAATAATTAAAACTTTTACTTCTTTTGTGGATTTGTAATAATGCTTATAAAACTCGTTATATAAATTCAAAATTCTGTGATCGTCATTTAGAGACGATCTAATAAATTCATCGTTAAGTTCAAGTTTGTTTTCCATACGGTCAACCAAATAAACATGACCGATATCCATTTTAATAAAAGCGCCGATATGTCTCATCGCGTAAGATAACGCTTCGTTTATGTCGGTTATTTCAAAACGGAAAATATAGTTTGATATTTCAACTATTCTCTGCTCGAGTTCAATTCTGTATTTCAATGTTTCTTCGAGCTTTTTACGATTGGTTATGTCGATAATAACGCCCTCAAAATAACTGATCTCGCCGCTCTCGGTTCTGATAATAATCGATCGGTCTTCAACCCAAATTATTTCGCCGTTTTTTTTCACCAGTCTATATTCTTTTCTGGTTAAATCTTCGGAGGGTTCATGCGCTTTTAATTCTTCTTTTAACGCTTTAGCGTCGTCTTCAAAAATTATTTTGGAAAATATCTTTTTATCTTCTATTAATTCTTTTGCCGTATATCCAAGCAGTTCCGAAACATTTTCGGAAACGTACTCGATAGGCCAATCCTCTTCGTTTTTCCAAATAAAGAAAATAAAGGTGTTCTTTTCAATGAAATTAATTATGCGGTCGAATTTTTTCAGAAGTCTAATTTTATTTTCAGCCGTCAATTTTTCGAAGGATTTATTTTTCATTTTTCCCCTTCCGTTCAATTGTTGTAACGCTAAAAATCCTCATTAATTATCGGAACTATTTTGAAATATTAAAGTTATTTTTTGGGGGATATTTTGATTCTCTTCGCATTTTTGAAACATGTAATAGAAGCCTTTGAATTACCCGATAATTACTCTACTCGGGGCGGAGTTGCAATATATTGAATTGTGCGAAATGCGGCGGAGCGCCGCAGTCGTCCGGCACATCCGCAGGGCTCCTTCGTAATTGCCGACGAGATTGCAGATTGCGGCGCTGCGCTCCGTTTCTCACATAATCTTTGGGGAATAAATAAAAACTCTTGTCCAAACGCGTTGTTTTTTATTGTTCTGAAAATTTTCCTTCGCATTTTCCAATAGGGTTTAGTATTTTTAGATAATAAATTCTATAAAAATAAAAGGTGAACAAATGAGATACACGGCAATACTTCTTTTCTTTGCTCTATTTATTTCAGTAACTGCATGCTCTGAAAATGCGAAGGAAAAATCGGCTCCGAACAACGCTGCATCCGCTGATTCTGTTTTATCGACAAACGGAATACACAAAGCCGAAATAATCAAATTTGTGGATGTTCCGGAATATACTTACATTTTTGTAAAAAGCGCCGACAAGGAATTTTGGCTTGCGGTAACAACTACAAAAGTCCAAAAAGGAGAATCAATCTACTTTACAAAACCGCTTGAAATGAGAGATTTTCATAGTTCTACGCTCGACACTACTTTTCAATCAATTTTATTTGTATCTTCAATTGCTCACACCGCCGACGCTTTAACTCAAGCAAAAAATGGAAAGAACGCCGGAATGACCGGAATGGTTAGCCCCCACGGGAAAATGGAAGGCGGCGGACAAGGTAGCCAGAAAGGAAATAAATCCCCGGATGTTAAAGTTGAGAAAAATGCCGGCGAAACTACCGTTGCCGAAATATTTGAAAAAAGCGAAGACCTTAGCGGAAAAGAAATTACTCTCAAAGGTAAAATAACAAAATTCCTTCCCGATATTATGGGCAAAAATTGGCTCCACATTCAAGACGGAACAAATTTCCAAGGAACGGGCGATTTAGTGGCGACAACGAAAGAATCTTTTAATGTTGGCGACGTCGTTACTATCAAAGCTAAACTTGAAACAAATATTGATTACGGTTACGGCTACAAATATAATGTAATTCTTCAGGACGCGGTAAAAGTAAAATAAACCGCGGTTGATAATGGAAAATTGAGAATGGAAAATGGAAAATTGTCCCAAGGATTCCTTTGGAGCAATAGAGTGTAATTGATGTTTCGGTTTGGCTGATTTGAGTTTTTCGATTAATCGTCAATATTTGTTTACTTAAAAAAGTAGTGAGTTATATACATACGAACAGTTAATTTATTAGTAAAAAGGACTGAACTTTACATTTAATTCTTTCAAGTCATTCCCGCACGTTTTAAGCCTGCCTTTGTCGGCAGACAGGCGGGAATCCATTGCT
>JAADIR010000130.1:0-477 GCA_013151245.1 Chlorobiota bacterium | reverse complement strand
ATGACAATTTGATTAAATAGAGCGCTTTTTTTACTGTAACAATATTTGTAACTCAAAATATTTTTATGTGAAGTTGTTCTCAATATTTGAATAATGATTAACAATCTGTTCCGATTTATCGGAGGTTTTTGAATTAAGATTTTTTTACTTCTAAAATCTTAATTCCTTGTTCGATATTCGTAAATCAAAGCGCCGGGAAAAACTGTACTTTGATTTTTATTCTTTTCGATTTAAGAACGCCGATTAACGAAGTATAGCATTAGTAAGTAAATCTTCTCGATATTCGTTGAATGCTGCGCAAAAAACACCCCGACAAAAAGCATCGGGATAAATCGGGACAAGTTGTTTTTTATTCATGCCGCGTGTAACTGTTTTTTTGCACAGCGGTAAAGAAATTTTGAAGATTAATTTAAGAATGAATGGATGATGGACTGAATGAAAAATTCAAATCGGTTGAACTGAAATAACTATTGTTAC
>JAADIR010000275.1 GCA_013151245.1 Chlorobiota bacterium | reverse complement strand
TTGTCCAATACTTTTTCGATTTGATAATCGTAAGAATTATCTAAAATAAATTGTCCTATTCTCTGATTAAATTTTTCATGCCAAACCGAGTCGGCGCTAACCGGATTGATAGGCAGTTTTCTGAAAATGTTTTTTGTGAAAGGTAAAAGAACATTGTCGATTATCTTTTCGGAATATGGCGCTTTATCAACAGCTTCGATTGTTTGCCCTTTACTGTTGATCTTCAGCAATTCTTCAACAATATCATCTGTTCGCGCAATTAGAAGAATCTTACCCTTATTTGTCATAGAAACAGAAAACTCATTATTCAATAGGGCAATATGATAATCGATTTTTTTCTTTTCAGTTCTTTTCTCCGGTATATTTTCCGATGAATAATTCTTTGTTTCTCCGTTAACGTCAAAGTCTAAATTAAAATCTTCCACCGTAATGCCGAAAAGGTAAGTTTTATCTTTGCGTATTTCTGTAAGTTTGATTTTGACGTTATTAGTCAGCGATCTTTTTTTTGAGACTGTTTCGGTTGAATCCTTTTGCTTAGCGCGGATTTGGGTATCGCTTGATTGAGTTACAACATATTTTAATTCTTTATTCTCGGGAAATTTATAAAAAAGGTTATAAAGTTTTTCGCCGTTTTGAAGGACATTTACCGCTTCATTATTTTCAGATGTAACGGAATTATTTTGAACTTGCGAATCCTCAGTTGTCTGGTTTTCTTCTGTTTTTATTTGATCTTTAAATTTAGTTTTGTTTTCTTTTTTATCGGAAGAACAAGAGAAAAGAAAGAGCGATATCATTAAAACGTAGATAAGATTTTTCATATTTACTTAGCCTTATAATTTATTTAATACAAAAATTTCAATCTTCAAATTTACAAAAATTAGCTTGGATTATGATAAACCGCTTTAAAAACATATTTTGCGCTACATCAATAAATCTTCGATTTCTCCGACGTATTTTTTTAGAACCGAATTAGATTTTGCTTTGTCCTTTGCTTCTACAATACATCTAATAATTGGTTCCGTGTTAGATTTGCGCAGATGCGCCCAATGATCTTCAAAATCAATTCTAAGTCCGTCTTCCGTGTTGATTTTTTGCGAAGAGTATTTTTCGGTTAGTTGTTGTACAATTTCATCCGGATTATTTTTGCCGAGCGAGATTTTAGCTTTTGCTATTTCATATTTCGGAAGCGAGTTTTTAAGTTCTTGAGACGTTCCGCCGAATTCGGCAAGGCGCTGAAGAGTTAAAGCCGTTCCGGTAATTGCGTCGCGTCCGAAAACCGCTTCGGGATAAATTACTCCGCCGCTTCCTTCGCCGCCGATAACCGCTTCAACCTCTTTCATCCGTTTAACAACGTTTGCTTCGCCGACCGGCGAGCGGTAAACTTTGCAGCCGAACGATTCGGCGACGTCGTCAACTCCGCGCGTTGTTGAAAGATTGACGACAACGTTCCCTTTCTTTTTTGAAAGAACAAACTGTACCGCTTGCACAATTGTGTTTTCCTCAATAAAAAGTTCTCCGTTATTTGTTAGAAGAACCAAGCGATCAACGTCGGGATCGACGACGATTCCCAAATCCACATTGTTGTCTTTTACGGCTTGTATTGTTCCCGTCAAATTTTCCGGTATCGGCTCGGGCAATCTGGGGAATACGCCGTTTTTTTCGCAATCCTTTTCAATTACTTTGCAGTTTAACTCTTCGAGAAATTCTTTCATAAAAAAAGAACCGGCGCCGTTAACGCAATCGACGAGAACTTTGAAGTTTTTGCCGCGAATTAAATCGACGTCGATAATTGACATTTGTAAAACGTCCCGAATATGATTTTTCAAACCGTCTTTGTAAAAGGAACTCTTTCCGATTTTATCCCATCTGGAATATTCGAACCTTTCTCCTGAAAGAATATCGAGCAGTTCTTTGTTTTCTTCGGGCGTCATAAATTCGCCGTTCCGGTTTAACAATTTTAACGCGTTCCATTCGTTCGGATTGTGACTTGCGGAAATCATTATTCCGCCTATTGCGCCGAGTTTTTTTACGTTGTAAAGAACCGTTGGAGTCGGGCAAATTCCGATATCCACAACGTCGTTGCCCTTTGCCAATAGCGTTCCCTCGACAATGTTTTTTACCATATCGCCGGTGATTCTTGCGTCGCGTCCGATTACGATTTTCCCTTTCCCTGAAAACTGCGCGTAAGCCGAAGTGAATTTCACAATTGTTTGAGGCGTTAGAGTTTCTCCGACTATTCCCCTAATTCCGGAAACGCTTACCATTAATTTCGACATAAATCAATCCTTTTTCTTAAAATTCATTCTTACTTAATGAAAACTTTTCTTATTGGAATATTACTAAAGTTAATTGAAAAAGTTAACGGTTCTTTCATTATTTTTTTGTTGAATTTAAAGAAAACCGGCAACAGGTTTAACGAAGGTAGTAAAAATATTAAGCGTTTTTCGGATTATGTAGGATATTAGGGGAATGACCGTTCGTAAGTAAAACGAAATTTCAGTTTAGTTTAAAGAGTTGATTCTCGCTGGAAAACAACGAGAAATTTTAATCTCTCCTAGTTATCTCTATCTGTTCTTAAATTCTTTTGCCGCCGATTTTAATTCTGCGCCAAATGGTTTTAGATGTTTTGGTTATTTCTTTCTCTCATTTCATCTCTAATTTCTCTATATTTATAATTCAATTCAAAAATTTTAAAATAAATATGAAGTTTATAGTTTGATTAAAAAAATAGCCCGCACGCTGAAAAATATTTTCAGCGGAAAGAAAACTCCGGTAGTTTCCAAATTTGAAAACGCAAAAGAAACAAAATCAACCGCTCATACAAGCAAAAAACAATCGTCGCAATTTAAAAAAGGCGGAAATAAACAGCGAAAAAATTATCGCAAGAAGGAAACTCCCGAAGAATATAAAGCGCGTCGCGCTAAGCTTGCCGAGGAAAGACGGAATGATGGAAAGGCAGAAAATAAATCCAATAAACCTCAGAGTATTTCCGAAAAAATCAATGAACCCGTAGAAAAACCGGAAATAGATTTATGGAATGTTTCATCATTTAAGGTAAAGCAAACTGAAGGGAAAACCAGATTTCATGATTTCAATCTATCTAATGAAATTATGCACGCGATTAATGATTTGGGTTTTGAATATTGCACCGAAGTTCAGGCTGAAACTCTTCCTAAATCTTTGAGCGGCGACGATATAACCGCTCAAGCTCAAACCGGCACCGGCAAAACGGCTGCGTTCTTGATTACTATTTTTAATCATATTCAAAAATATCCGATTAAGAAAAAAAGAAAACACGGAACGCCGAGATCTTTAATTTTAGCGCCCACGCGAGAATTGGTTTTGCAGATTGAAAAAGACGCGCGAGAATTGGGGAAGTATGTTCCATGCACAATTTTGGCTTTACTTGGAGGAATCGATTATAAAAAACAGCAACATCTGCTCAAGCAAAATGAAATCGATGTTTTAATTTGCACTCCGGGAAGATTGATTGATTTTATGAACAAAAAGTTTGTCGATCTGCAGAAAATTGAAATTCTCGTTATTGATGAAGCGGACAGAATGCTTGATATGGGATTTATTCCGGACGTGAAGAAAATTGTATTGAGCACTCCGCAAAAATCAAAACGCCAAACAATGTTCTTTTCAGCTACATTGACCGGCGACGTGGGGCGTCTTGCACAATCATGGACGCGCCAGGCTCTTGAAGTTACGATTGAACCCGACGACATAGCCCAGAAAAATATTGAACAGATTACCTACATCACAACGGTCGATGAAAAAACGACTCTGTTGTATAATATTATTAATCAGAAAAAACTTGAAAAAGTTCTGGTATTTGCAAACCGCCGAGACGAAGCTAAAAAATTGAAAGATTTTCTTGAGGCATTGGGAATAAAATGCGCGCTTTTAACAGGACAAGTAGAACAAACTCAGCGTATTAAAAGACTGGAGAGTTTTCGTGAAGATAAGGTGCGGGTATTGGTTGCCACCGACGTTGCTTCGAGAGGAATTCATGTAGAAGGAATATCGCACGTTATTAATTTCAATATGCCGGAAGACCCGGAAGATTATGTGCATAGAATCGGAAGAACGGGAAGAGCCGGAGCCAGCGGAATTTCAATAAATTTTGCCGACGAACAAGACGGACACGCTTTAGGCGCTTTGGAAGAATATTTGGGCAAAAAGAATAAATGTATTTTTCCCGAAGATGAACTGTTGAAACCAATTCCTGAAAGTCTGATGAAATTAGTTTTCGCAGCCGATAAAAAACGCAGCAGCGAAAAAAGGAAATCATATAAGTCGGGAAATAAACGTTCCCGTTCGCCCCGTTCAAAGAATAAAAATTAATTCATTTGTTTCTAAGTTTTATATTTATTGATTCGCCGGTTTGCGTCGCTTCTTAATAAACTTGATAAAAAAGTAAATTAAATTGGACAAACGTTCGCAGAATAAAATTAAAAAAATCAACGATTTGTTGGTTGAACGCTTCGGCGTTCCGCCGAGGAATAAAAAACTTCCCGACCCCGTGGAGATGACCGTCGGCACAATCCTTTCGCAGAACACTAACGACAATAATTCATACAAAGCGTTTCAAAATTTGAAGAAGAAATTCAAAATTTGGAATGACGTTGCAAACGCCTCTTTAAATGATATCGAAAAAGAAATTAAAGTCGCCGGACTCGGGAAACAGAAAGCCGCGGCAATCAAGAATTTTTTGAACGGATTGTTAGAGCGGGAAAAGAAAATCTCGCTTAATTTCATAAAAAAAATAGATGAATTTCCGGCGATTGAAGAATTGACTTCGTTCAAAGGAATCGGCGTTAAAACCGCGAGTTGCGTCCTTCTTTTTTCGCTCGGAAGAAACATTTGTCCCGTTGACACTCACGTTTTCAGAACCGTAAACAGAATTGGGATTGTCAAAGCGTCGGACAGAGACAAAACCTTTTTCCTTTTGAATGAAAATTTTCCCGAAGGAATCGCGCACTCGTTTCACACAAATCTAATCCGCTTGGGGCGCGAAATCTGCAAACCGAAAAATCCTTCGTGCGGAGTTTGTCCGCTTAAAAAAATCTGCAATTACGAAGAGAAAAATCTCGACAACAAAAAATCGACTTCCGAAAAAAGTTTTATGCTGTTGGATAATATCTAACGATTAAACGTGAAACGAAAAACGAAATTTTGTTGTGGAACGTAGCGCAGATCGCTTGCAATCTGCCGCTTGCCGCGCCGTGTAAGAGGTTAGAAGGGAGAGGGAAGAGGAGATGTATCCGCAAGCTTCAGCTTGCGCGGCGCGTAGTTTTCATGGCAAATTGCCATTCTCTCACAAAACGACGTCAATCAGCGTTTTACCGTTTGCACAAATCTACATTAACCACGCGCTTAAGCGCATGGTTAAACACTCACCCGACGACAACGACAAACCGCTTCGGCGGTTTACTGAATACGCACTCACCGTGAACGATGACAAAAAAGATTATTAACGGGATCCCTTCGGGCTTAGTCCCGATTCATCGGGACGGGCAATCTGTGTTGCTACAATGTGCAGATTGTAATTGCCGGCAGCAGATTGCAAGCAATCTGCGCTACAAAACCGCGAAGCGGTGAAATGATTATAACAACAGTAAATACCCCGAAAAACGAAACCCCGAAGGGGTGACATTTTTTCCAATGACGACGACGAATAATGTCGCTCCTACGGAGTTTTTTTAATATTCTTTTCTATCTTTTTCTACAATAATATCACCCCTACGGGGTTAAAATTATAGCGTGATGTAACAACTACCCATCATTACGAGTGTAGCGAAGCAATCTACCATTTCTTGTAAGAGGTAAGAAGGGAGAAGCAAAAAAATGACCATCGACTAATGACTTTTTTCCCACTGACCTCCAATTAAACGTAAAACAAAAAAAACCAAACGCTAACAGTTGTCCGCGCTAATGACCAATGACCAATGACCAATGACTAATGTCATTTCCTATTGACAAGAAATTTATAAAAAACACAAGAAAGCTATACTAAAACAATAGTTTTATTCTTTAAACGAAGAAAATAAAATTATGCGATATTTGGAAAATTATTAAATAAATCTTAAATTATGGTTAGACAATAATAAAATTGTGTGAACGTGAATAAGACAAAACTTTTATTAACAGTTTCATTTCTTCTTTTCATTTCAATTTCAATCTATTCGCAAGTCCCGGGTAAAATATCCGGTACGGTTAAAGACGCCGCGGGCGAACCGCTTCCCGGCGCAAACGTTATGGTTGACGATTACTCAATTGGCGCGAGCACGGATATCAACGGCGAATTCATAATCTTGAACATTTCTCCCGGCAAGTACAGCGTAACCGCTTCGTTTGTCGGCTATCAATCTCAAAAGATGGTTGGAATTGTCGTTAAACCGGGATTAACGACAGATCTTCATTTTACCTTGCAAGATCAATCTCTGCAATTGGACGAAACAATTGTGATAACGCCGGATGAAGAATTAATTCAAAAAGACGCCACTTCCAAAGTAACTACAATTTCCGCCGACGAGCTGGATAAGCTCCCGATTGAAAATCTTCAGGAAATTTTATCCACTCAATCAAACGTAGCCGTTCTTTCCAACACTCCCAATGCAAAAGCCGGTTACAACGAACGGGGCATCGACGATATCAGAATGCGCGGCGGACGAAGCAACGAAGTTGCGCTGATGATTGACGGCGTGAAAGTGTCGAATCCGGTTTTCGGAGGTTTCGGAACGCAAATCAGCAAAAACGCAATCAGACAAGTTTCAATCGAGTCGGGCGGTTACAGCGCGAAATACGGCAACGCTCTTTCCGGCGTAATAAATCTTACTACCAAAGAGGGCGGGGAGAAAATGCAGGGAACGGCGAGATATTACACGTCGTATCCGGCGGACGTTGATTTCCTTACTAACGACCGCGGCGCGGCACTGCGTCTGCAAAATTTTCAAGGAAGTTTGAGCGGGAGAGTTCCTTTATTAAGAAGCGTTTCTTATTTCCTTTCATCCGAAGTAAGCGCAAGCACAGGTACTACATTGGAATTTGACGATATCGTTTGGGACGATTACAGAAAAATTCAAGTAGATACAGACGGCGACGGAATTCTTGAGACTTTGGAACTCCCGACTTCTGAAGATATTATTAACGGTTATCTTGAAACCGGAAGTCTTGATTCCGTGCAGCAAGGATTATCTTCTAATTGGAAAAAAGTTATCGGACCGGACGGAAGAATAATAAATCCGCTCGACAGATACAGAGGCTGGACGGGACTCGGCTGGAACAACTATTACAACGTTTTCGGAAAACTTTCTTTTCCCGCAGCAAAAAGTTTGCGCGTAATCTTCTCGTTCCTTTTGGATCAGCGTTACAGACAGTTTAACGGCTTCAACGCTTATTACGATTACAATATGCCCGGTCAAAACGTTCAGATGCTGAACAGCGACAAACAAACGCTTACGATAAGTCACACTCTATCCAACACAACGTTTTACAAGATTCGCGTTTCAAGATTTTTTGAAAGAAGAAAAATCAGAGTCTTAAAAGATTACGAAAATAAATACGCAAGCTGGATAAATATTTTCAGCGCGTCCGACGACAACATCAAAACGCCGGAAGAATATATTCCTTACGCGAGCGGCGACGCGGTTTACGACCCGTTTGAAAGAGCGTTTTATATGCTTGCCGACAACCGCTGGTATTCGGGCGACAACAGCACGAACTATGAATTCCGCGGCGATTTTACAAGTCAGTTTCATCCCAAATATATGATTGAAACCGGTTTTCAATTCAACTATATTGATTTGAATTATCATTCTTATCAAAACGTAACCGGCGTTGATCCGTTCCCGACTATTTATCATTACAATCCTTTGGAAGGAGCGGTTTACGTTCAGACGAAAGCTGAGCTTGATAATTTAATTTTTAACGTCGGGTTGAGATTGGATTATCTGAACTCCGGCGGAACGTTTTGGTCCGATCCGTTCGATCCGCTCGGAGATCAAGACCCGACCTCGGATACCGTAAAATATAATCCCGTTTATAAAGTCGATCCCAAGTGGAGTTTGAGTCCCAGAATCGGGATTGCATATCCGCTGACCGCTACGTCGGTTCTTTCGTTTAACTTCGGGCATTTTTATCAGAATCCGAATTATCGCGATATGTATCGCGCGTCAACCGAAAATCGCGAAATAAGCGTCGTCAGAGGGAACATAATCGGCAACCCGAACCTTAAGCCGGAAAAGTCCGTGCAATACGAAATTGCGCTTCAACAGCAGTTTATGGACGACTATGTGATTAAGTTGAACTTGTGGGCGAAGGAAACCGTCAATCAAGTCGGTTCGGTGGTCGTTCCGGCATATTCCGATCCGGGCGGAAACAATCCGTTCACTTATTCCGTTTTCGTAAACAACAATCTCGGGTCGGCAAAAGGGCTGGAAATTAATTTCAGAAAAAGATTGAGCGATAATTTCGGGTTTAACATTAACTATTCGTATTCCGAAGCGAAAGTTTTGCTGCCGACTTCGTGGGACGGATATTGGTCGGGCGCAACTTCGGACGATTTGCCGAAAAAAGAGACGACCGCTCCGTGGGATCAGACGCACGTTATCCGCGCGAATTTTCAATACAATATTCCGCGCAATTCGGGACCTTCTTTATTCGGTTCAAAAATTTTACAGAATCTTGATATTGCGGTCTTCTATTACGGAAACAGCGGAATGCCATACACGCCGACGATTCCCGGCGGCGTTATCGTCGAGCCGTATTCGGCGCGCTGGCCCTTTTCTCACAGATTTGATTTGAGAATTTCTAAAATGTGGTTTGCCGGATCGATGAAAATTATCGGGCTTTTCCAAGTAAAGAATTTGTTCGATAGAAAAAACGTAATTTCCGGTTATACGCGAACCGGTTCGGCTACAAATCCCGGGACGGCAAGTTTTTACACAAAATCGTCAACATATTGGGATTCGAGAAACAACAATAACTTTGGTCTTCCGAGAACAATTTATCTCGGAGTGGAAATACATTTTGGCGGAGGAAGATATTGAAAAGTAATATGAAATATTTAATAATTGCGATTGTTTTGCTTTTGAGTTCGACGTTTCTTTTTGCGCAGCGGAATAAAGTAGAAGAACAAAATGATTCGCAAAAGATAAGTTTCAACAAACCTACTTCCGTTTTCGATAGAGCCGTTGGGTTTATGGACGGAGGAAAAATGAAAATAGAAGGAGTTGAGAATTTTGGATTATTGAGCGGTTGGGATCCGCCGGGATACCAATCGTGGTATCCGGGAGCGTTTCACGGCGATTGGGGCGAAGTCCGTTGGATTGCTCCCGTAATTTTAATGCCCGCCGGACCTTGGGGCGCGCAGAATACGCAAGGCGCTCCTTTGCCCGAAGACAGAAGCGATCAATACAACGCAATTGAATCTTTTTCGGCTATTCATCTCAAGCAAGGAGACGGAGCAAACTTTACCGATTGGGAAGCGCTCGATAATTCGGGAAAATACTTGCACGGCAGCATGTCGCAAGACAATATGCCGATGGTGGCGACAAGCACATTCCC
>JAADIR010000014.1:5713-15290 GCA_013151245.1 Chlorobiota bacterium | reverse complement strand
CGCTCGTAAGCAAAGCAATTCAAAACAAATTACGTCGAAGCGTAGCGGAGACAAATGACTATGAATGACGACAAACGAATATTTAGAATTAAACGAAAGATGAAAAACGAAAAACGTGAGACGAAAAACGCTCGTAAGCAAAGCAATTCACAACAAATTACGTCGAAGCGTAGCGGAGACAAATGACTATGAATGACGACAAACGAATTTTTAGAATTAAACGAAAGACGGAAAACAAACGACGGTTGGAATCCGGCTTTAGTGATTAATTGCAATCAAAATATTTGTTAATAAGTAAAGAATCGCTTTTCAATTACAATTTTTCCTCCGCTTGACATATTTATTACCCCCGTTTTTATAAGAGCGCCTTTCCATGTAAACAGACTCATCCCATCCATAGAAATTCTATTCGGCGTCTTGAATTTTTTTAATAATTCCGCCGGCAAGCACAAAACCGTTGTCGTCGTATAAAACAACCGATTGTCCGGGCGTAATTGCCGACCGCGGTTCAAGAAAACGGAGAGCAAACGAATCGGAATAAGATTCGATTACTTTTGCCGGAGAACCTTTATCGGAATAGCGTATTTTTGCCGAAACCATTTGATCTTCTTCCAATCCGCCGACCGAAACGTAATTCACGTCTTCCGCTTCAACAATAAAACCGAGCAGATCTTCTTTGTCGCCTAAAACAATGTCATTTGTCTGATGATTTATCTCTTTCACATATATCGGTTTGCCGAGAGCGATTCCCAGTCCGCGCCTTTGCCCGACGGTGTAAAAAGGTATTCCTTTATGCTTGCCAACGATTTCCCCTTTGTAAATAAAATTCCCTTCCGGCGCTTCATTTATTTTTTCGGGAACTCTTTCTCTTAAAAATCTTTCGTAATTGTTATCCGGCACAAAACATATTTCCATACTGTCCGGTTTGTTTGCGGTTTTCAAACCGAATTCTTCCGCTAATTTTCTCACTTCGGGTTTTGTGAGATTTCCCAACGGAAGTAAAGTGCGGCTTAAACTTTCCTGCGTTAATCCCCACAAAGCGTAAGTTTGATCTTTGTTGAAATCGGCGGAATTTTTCAGCATAAATCTTCCGGTTCGTTCGTTATATTCCACATTGGCGTAATGTCCGGTGGCTATGTAATGCGCGTCGAGCGAATCGGCTTTTTCCAGCAATTCTTCCCACTTGATTGCGCGATTGCATAAGACGCACGGATTAGGCGTTCTTCCTCGAAAATATTCATCCACAAAATTATCTATCACAGTTTCTTCAAACGCTTTGGTAAAATCGACCGTGTAATGAGGAAAATCGAATTTCGTCGCTACGGCTTTCGCGTCGAAAATCGCGTCGAGCGAACAGCAGCCGCTTTCGTATTTAGGCGCGCCGCCTACTTCCATAAATCCCCACGTTTTCATCGTAACGCCTATTACTTCGTATCCTTCTTTATGTAAAATCGCCGCGGCGACGGAAGAATCTACTCCGCCGCTCATTGCAACGATAACTCTATTTTTGTTCAAGCTTTTAACCTTTCTAAAATTGGAATCGAAAATATAGTGAAAAACGGAGTGGAAATCTTTGTTTGAGACGGTTTTCAACTCGACATGAATAATTGCCTGTAGTATGTTATATGGCTTAAAATTAAGTCATACTTCTTTCACAGTGTAAATTATCGCGACGCAGGTAACATAATTTTCCGAATGACTCATCGATATTTTGAGGGCTTTGTCGTTACCGAGAAATTCTTTTAATTTCCCTGAAAGTTCTACAATAGGGAGTCCGCTTTTTTCGTTGTGAATGTTGATATCTTTCCAGCGGAAATCTTTGTTCCACCCGGTTTGAAGAGCTTTGGCAATCGCTTCTTTAGCGGCAAAGCGGGCGGCGAGATGCTGGTATTTATTCCTCTTTGAAAGGGAATAATCGAGCTCTGTTCGAGTATATATTTTGTTCAGAAAAGCGTCGCCGTAGTTTTCAACGCTTCGCTTAATTCTGGAGATTTCTTCTATGTCTATTCCTATTCCGAAAATCATTAGTAACCTACCGCGGCTCCAAACGTTCTTGGGTCGGGCGCTCCCCATTTTACGCCGCTCGAATCGATGAGAATCGAATGCGTTCTGCCGACGATTATTTTCTTCCCTATTTTGTGCCCCATCGCAATCAAAGCGTTTTTTACGTCTTCGGTTAAACCGTAATCTTCATAAAATATTTTATCCGGCAGCCATTGATTATGAATTCTCGGCTTGTCTGCAGCTTGCTGAATATTCATTCCGAAATCGATTACGTTCATAATTACTTGCAGTACGGAAGTAATAATCCTCGAACCGCCGGAAGCTCCCGTAACGATATACGGTTTTCCATCGCGGAGAACAATTGTCGGCGTCATGGAACTTAGCATTCTTTTATTGGGCTGAATCGAATTGGCTTCGCTGCCGATAAGTCCGTAAAGATTCGGCTCGCCGGGTTTCGCGCTGAAATCGTCCATTTCGTTGTTCATCAAAAATCCCGCGCCCTCTACCACAATTTTATTTCCGAAAGAAGAGTTGATTGTCGTTGTAACGCTCACGACGTTCCCTTTCTCGTCTGCGATGCTGTAATGAGTCGTTTCCGAACTTTCGCGGTAGTTTGCGGGAAAAATATCTTCCGCTCTCTTTGCTTTTTCGGTAATCGATTCATAAATCTTTTTACCGTATTCTTTTGACGTCAGTTTTTCAACCGGAACGTCGTAAAAATCGGAATCGCCGAGATGTTTTGAGCGATCGGCGTAAACGCGTTTCAATATTTCGACAATTTTATGAATCGTAGCAGAACTGCCCCAATCATCCTTTGAAAAAGAATAATTTTCCAATGCGTTCAGCGCTTCAAGCAGCGCAATTCCGCCGGAGGAAGGCGGCGGCATTGAAATTATTTCATATCCGCGGTAAGTTCCTTCGATAGGCGCTCTTTCGACGGGCGAATAATTTTTCATATCTTCAAGCGTAATAATCCCGCCCAACTTTTCAACTTGTTTGACAAAAAGCTCGGCTGTTTTTCCTTCATAAAAATCTTTGCCGTGCGAAAGTTTAATTCTTGTCAATGTTTCCGCAAGATCGTTTTGAAGGAAAATTTGATTTATCAGAAGCGGCTCGCCGTTGTTGGTGAAAATATCTTTAGACGATGGATATTTATTAAATTCATCATTAAATTCGTTTACAAGTTGAGTTTCCCGCCACGTCAGCCGGAAACCGTCGTACGCAAGCTTGATAGCGGGCTGTATCACCGCCGTCAACGGTAACGCGCCGTATTTATCGAGCGCGTAAATTAAACCTGCAACGCTGCCTGGAACGCCGACCGAAGTAACGCCTCCGCGGCTAAGGGCGGAAACGTAATTTCCGTTTTTGTCGAGATACATATCGCGAGACGCTTTTGCCGGAGCCTTTTCTCTGAAATCGATTGTCGTGTTTTTCCCGTCCGCAAAGTGAATTACCATAAAACCGCCGCCGCCGAGATTGCCCGCCGCCGGATGAGTAACCGCAAGCGCAAAACCGACCGCCGCCGCCGCGTCAATAGCGTTACCGCCTTTCTTCAGAATTGCGACGCCGACTTCCGACGCCAATTTGCTAACGGAAACCACTATTCCGCGTTTCGCTTTCACCGGTTCTCTGCCGGTTACAGTAATTGAAAACGAAAAAACTAAAATCACGATTGTTAAAAATCTTATGAATTTTATCATCCGGTTTATCTCCGTATCACTACAATTCTTTCGTTAAAAAATATCCGAGTCAACTTTGAATCCTTTTTCTTTCATTTGTTCGATTACAATTTTTGAAAGCTCGTTTAATTCGTTTCTTAATTTGCACAAAACTCTTGAATTATCAAATGAACGCCTTTATATCTATTATTGCTATTTCGTAATTAGCAATAACACTTTTTGATAAGTTGCGAATATATATAATTGTATTTTTTATATCTTCAAAGGTTTTTTTAATGCTTTCCATTAGCCGCCTAATATCATTTTTTCTACTTTCTGTTTTGCTTGTTCCAAAACTTCTTTTGCTTCGGTTTCTTTCGTATAGGTCGATTATTTGTTGTTGCTTTTCTTCTGCTAAAATCGGGATATGTAAATTATCAATATCTTCCGTTTGTAATCTTGGCAAAGCGTTACCTGCCGTTAAATGCTTTGTTTGAGAAACAATTAAATCAGAGCGAACATAAATTGTTAAATATTCAGGATTAACAAGTTTAGATGTAAAAATATGGAATTCCGTTGAACACAAACCGTCAAATTCCGCCAAATAAATTTTGTTTAAATAAGGGCGAAGTTTGGAGAATAGGATATGTCCCTTATTAAAAATATTCTCGCTATTAATATCTTTTTTTTCTTTTGTAGGGATACATATTCCCGTGTTTCTTTCAATATTTTCTAAACCTATACAAATATCATCTTGCGAAATATTATTAGTTTGAGTCTTTTTTGAAATGACAACTTTTTTCAATTTTTGCAAGTTTTGTAAAGAAGCTAATTTTTTAAAAGTATTTATTCTTTCCGAATGATACGGGTGTGGGTCCAGTCTTCCCTTAATTTCCGAAAGATTAACCAAGAATATTTCATTTTTATCTATATGCGGGCTTAATTCAAACACGGTTTTTACTTTTTTTTTTTATTTTAGTTTGCTAAGTATTTCTATTGCGTTTATATCAAATTTAGAGAAAGCAAACCATTTTTTACCCAAATCTTTTAAACTTGCTCCAAAGTGGTAAACTTCTTTATTGTCTATAATTAAAAATCTATCATGCGATTGTTTAAATTTTTTAATTTCAATGGGCTTATACTGTGCGTTTTGTTTTTCCAAATCCAATAATAATTGCTTATTTAGATTGGCGGTAAAAATTGTTACGTCAATATTTTGATTTTTACTAAACAAAGTCAAAACGGTTTCGTCAATATAATTATCTATCAATATAATGGATTTTTTTGCCTTCTTAATTAAATCGGAAATAAAAACATAAGCGTCAAATATTTGTCCTTCATAAAAAATTCCTTGTTTGGAAACGGATTTGCTATTTTCTAATGTATCGGTAATTTTATTCACCTTACTTTTCAGCATTTTTACATCGTTTTCCAATTCTTTAAATCGTTGGCATGTAATTTTTTCGCTGTTTATAACATATCCGCTATAAATATATTTCTTTAACACATTTGTAGCCCAAATCCTAAACTGTGTCGCTTTAATTGAGTTAACGCGATAGCCCACTGAAATAATTACGTCTAAATTATAATAATTCTTCTTACGTTTTTTTCCGTCCTTGGCAACTTGTTCCAAAACGGAACATGTTAAATTTTTAGATAATTCGTTTGTTCTGTATATATTTCCGATATGTTTTACTATCGCCGGTCTTTGAACGTCGAACAATTTTGCAATATTTTCGGCGCTCAGCCATATAGTCTCTTTATCAACCGAGACTTTTAATTCAATTTCTCCGCTTTTATAAATAATAACGGCTTGTTCTTGTTTCATATTTCTATGTTCTCAACAATGTAATTGATAAAACGCTTCAACTCTTTTTCAATAATTTCCAATTCGTTATTGCCGGTCGGTTTTTATTTTTACTTGTATTTCATTTTTCTTGTTTTCAATTTGTTCGGTTTTATCATTATTCCACTTTCGTAGAAACAAAACGGAACTTTTTATGCAAACGCCCGTGTGTGTAATGACAGTTTGCGGCATAGAAACAACCGCTACAATTCTAAACCATCGTTCTACTTTATCGCGAACATATTGTAAACTGCTGTTTGTAAGAATACCGTTGGGAATTACAATTACAAAAAACCGCCGGCGTTAAAAAAATTGCGCGCCTATTCAATAGAGTTTCTGCAAAATAGTAATATTATTCTATATTGAGCGCTGCTCCGCGTCATTACAATTCTTTCCTTAAAAAATATCCGCATCGACTTTAAAGCCGCTGCCTTTCATTTGTTTGTTGATAATTTTCGAAAGCTCGTTCAATTCGTTCAGCGTTTCGGTAAGTTTTTTGAACATCTCTTCGTCGTAAAGAATTTTACCGAGATTGTTATTCTTGTTTTTCGTCTCGTCCATAAAAGCGTTCATACTAGTAATCAATTCATTTGATTTAGCCGCGGTTTCATTTAACTTTTCCAGAAGCGAAGAAATTTTTTCATCGTTTTCTTCAATTAGATTGTTCGCGTTTTCTGCCAGCTTGTTCGATCGGCTCAATAAAGATTTAATTGTTTCGTCGTTTTCTTTAACAAGCGCGGAAACGTCGTTCGTTAACTCTTTCGTGGATTTAAGAATATCATAAAGCTCGTCTTTCAATTCCCCCTCGTTGTAAAGATCGGAAACGATATCAAGCGATTTCCTTACGTCTTTAATAATCCCGACCAAATCGCTCTGCAGCGAATTCAGCGTAACCATCATAGTGGAAACGTCGCCCGAAAAAAGTCCTTGCTGAATTTCGTTGTAATCCATCTCGTCGGGGGAAACGCCAGGCGAAATTTCAATCTTTTTCCCGCCCATTAAATCGAGCATCATCAAGTTGAACGAAGCGTCTTTTTGAAGTTTAACCTCTTTGTCTAACCCAATCGTAACAAGGACGTGAGAATATTTCTGCGATATTTCTTCAACCTTTCCGCTGCGCACGCCGTTGACCGTCACCAAGTCGCCCAACTCCAATCCGGGTACCATTGAATAGGAAACGACTATGTGCTTTTGCTCCGAAAAGAACGAGAGATTTTTCGCCCAAATAATTACCAGCACAAAAAGGATTACGCCCGCAAAAACAGTAACGCCGACTTTAACGTTGCTCTTTACTTCATTTTTCATAATTTAATAATACCTTCTTAATATTTTCGAAATTTAAGGAATCGCCGATATTTTTATCAACGGTATTTTTCAGTTCCTCATACGCCTCTTTTATTTTCTTCTCCGCCAATTCCCTATTTTCTTCCGATATTTTATCCATAAAATCATCGAAATAAACTTTAAGCGAATCGGAATACTTTCCGCCGTTAAGTTCTTTAAATTCATTTTGAATCTTTTCGCCGACCAGCCGAATCACCTGTTTGTTGCCTTTTTGAATCAGCTCTTCCCCGTATTTCTGGTAAAGATAGTAAAGAATTCCAATTGAAACCGGAATAATCACAAAGACAAAAAAACATCCTTTCTTTATCATTTACTTTCTTCGGTTTTCACTCTTTCAATAATCACGCTTTCAATTCTTTTATTGTTTATCGAATTAACCTTGAATTTATATCCGTTGTAAACAAAGTTAAATCCTTTTTCGGGAATCTCGCCGGCTTGGTTGAAAATAAATCCGCCGACCGTTTCATAATCATCATCTTCATTTTTAAAATCGGTTTCCAGAAGTTCATTCAAATCATCAATGGAAGTTTTTCCGAGAACAATGAATTTATCGTTTGTGATTTTTGTAATTTCCTTTTCTTCTTTATCAAACTCATCTCGAATTTCGCCGACGATCTCTTCGAGAATATCTTCAAGCGAGATCAATCCGGCCGTGCCGCCGTATTCGTCAACCACTATTCCCACATGCATTTTCTTCGCTTTGAATTCCTGCAGAAGCTGATTGATTAATTTTGTTTCAGGGACAAACATCGCCGGACGCGCAAGTTTTTTCAGTGAAAAACTTTTTCTCCCTTCCTCGCTTTTAATAAATGGGAGAAGGTCTTTTGCGTAAATTATACCGAGTATTTCATCGACATTTTCGCCGTAAAGAGGAATTCTGCTATGCCCGGATTTCGTAATCGTTTTCATCAATTCATCAAAAGTCGAGCCGACGGAAATTGCGGTTATATCAACGCGCGGAGTCATAATTTCTTTTGCAGTCGTAGTGCCGTAATTAACAATACTATGAATGAGCTCTTGTTCGTCCTCTTCAATCATTCCTTTTTCAACCCCGAGATCTGCAAGATGGGCTAATTCCGAAGTATGAATTGCGCTTTCCTTATTTCTTTTCCCAACGCGGGAAAAAACAAGTTGAAGACTGTTCGCCAAGATTTTTGTAATCGGATAAAGAATAATCCCCGTCCAATAAAGCGGAATGCTGACAATCTTCGCAAATGTAAGCGGAATTTTCGAAGCCCAAATTTTAGGCGTTATCTCGCCAAAAAGAAGAACGAGAAGCGTAAGCAGAATTATTTGGATTATCAGCGCAAGATCGACGGAAATATTATGAGCTTCGGCATAGCTCAAAGCCAAAGCGACCGAAACAATAGAAGCGGCGACGTTAAAAAACGTATTCCCCAAAAGAATTGTAACAAGAAGTCTTCGCGGTGAATCTGTAAGCTCTTTAATATATTTTGTAGTCAGTCTATTATTATTTAAAGATTTTAATCTTTTTTTGTCCAAAGAAAAAAGCGCCACTTCGGAGCCGGAAAAGATTGCAGAAAAAATAAGAAGAATAATTAAAAGAATAAGTTGAAACAACCAATCAGCTTCCAATAATTTTTATATAACCTCAATTATTTAACATAACAATTAAATTGTTCTTTGCAATGCCGCATATTACGGCGTCGCAAAGAACTAAAAATCACATGTCTAAAAGTAAAACGGAAGAATCAACTATCCAAATTGTAATTCAGAGTCAAAATTTTGAAATTCTTTGCAAAACAACAAACCGATAAAACGGTCGCCAATAAAGTATTACAAATTAAATCCTTCCCGATAAATGGAACATTCCGCTTTCGGAAAAACAACCGGTTCACCGGTTTTTATATTTTTTATTACCGGGAAAATATTAGAGTTTCTGCAAAATAAGCGTTCTGTCATTCAGCCGGAGGCTGACAAGTTCGAATCCGGCAGCCGCCGGATGAGAAATCTTCTGATTATTACACGTAATAAGAGATTTCTCCCTTTGGTCGAAATAACAAATCATCTAAATATCTTATTTTGCAGAAGCTCTATTGTTATCTATCTCTCTAACTTGTTGTTTTCCAACCAATTATTTTCGGCTCTGAATTGTTGATCCAAAAATAATTTAGAACGGCAAATCGTCGCCGCCGCCTCCCGCGGGAGGAGAAGCGTTATCAACCGGCGCAGAATTATAACCGCTTTGCGGCTCGCCGGTCGAATCGCTTTGGCGCGAATCCAGCGGAATCAGCTTTTCAGCCACTACTTCGGTGACATATTTTTTGTTGCCCTCTTTGTCGTCGTAAGAACGCGTAGAGATACGGCCTTCGACATAAAATTTAGCCCCTTTTTTCAATCTTTCGAAATAGAAATCGGAAAGTCCAAAAGCGACAATGTTATGCCATGTAGTTTCATTGGTCCATTCTTCATTTTTTTTGAAACTGCGCGTGGTCGCCATCGAAAAAGAAACAACCGAAAGATTATTGCTTGTGAATCTCTGTTCGGCGTCGCGCCCGAGATTCCCGATTAACATAACTTTGTTTAATGAAAATGCCATGACTCTGCTCCTCAATTAATTAATGTAAAACATATCGCGGTAAACCGCAATTGATAATTGACAATGGAAAATGGAAATTGGAATTTTGAGCGTAACAATAGTTATTTCAGTTCAACCGATTTGAATTTTTCATTCAGTCCATCATCCATTCATTCATTCTTAAAT
>JAADIR010000014.1:453-5630 GCA_013151245.1 Chlorobiota bacterium | reverse complement strand
AACTTGTAATACTATAAATATAAAATAAAATTTAGCGAAAATCATTTGGTAACAATAAAAGCGTCGCGAAAAGTATCGATAGTCCATAAGTTGTCTCTAACATTTTCCGCATCTTTTCTCGTAGGAAAAGGCGGAAGCTGAACTACATAAAGATTGACTTTATCGCTGTATGAAATCTGCATCGGAAAACCGACCTTGCTTTGATTAACCGTAACAAACCTTTCAGCTCTCGCTTGCGAAGTAAACGCCCCGACTTGAACGATATATTCGCGTCCGGTTTCTTCCGGTATGTTTTGGTTAGCGACAACATTCGACGAATTTGCGTCGGAGGTTTGTTCGCCATACCCGCCTACGTCGTCGAAGACATAAACTTCCTCGGCGTTGTTATCGGATGTTTCTTCCGCGGCTTTCTTAGAAGACGAACATGAAAATAAGAAAGCGGTTAAAAGGAAAAGGTAAATATATTTAGCTGGTTTTAACATAAAAGTTTTTGGGGAGCTGAAAACCAACTCCCCAAATAAAATAGAAATTAATAATAAAGATTTTTAAATACATCGCTGGAAATATTTGGAATTCCATATTTCCCGGGCGTATATCCCGCCAAATCAATACTGGGATGAACTGTAGAAACGTCAATCCAAGGAATTTTCGATCCGAATTTAGTATTTATAGCCGAGATAAATTGATCGGCAATAACGGCATAGCCTCTGCTTGTCGGGTGAACCCCGTCCAAACCGAAAGTTCCGCCGGATACATAAGTATTTGTAAAGTGTAATCCGTTAATGTCGTATCCGGTTTCGGCGACTTTATTAAAGAAAGCATAAATATCGGAAAGAGCAAATCCAAACTGCGCAGCCGCGTTTCTAATTGAAGTATTGAAAGACTTGATAACGCTTTCAGTTTCCGCCAATTCGGCCGGATCAAGAACATATTGATTGGGAAAAGGATTAGCCGGATGCAAACCGAACGGTTGACTGATATCCACTCCCGGAGGAACCGGAGCGCCTGTGGCAGTGTAATAAGCTCCTGTTACGTCTCCCAAATATTTAGTAGCCGAGGAACCCGTAAGCGTTAACAAAGTCTTAAGCTGAAGAAGATCGTCCGGAGTAGCTAATCCGTATGCCGTGGAAGTTTGGTAAAACAAACCGAGGATTGCCGGATTTGCCGCTTGCATATCTTTTAACGCCTGACCGACGCCGGGTCCAACAGTGATGAAGAAAGGTATTCCGGTTACGTTCGGTAAAGTTGCAACTAAAACATGAGCGCCGGAAGACGCTAACGCGCCCGCAAATGTATTATACAAGAAATCGAAAGTCGCAGGCGGAGTGTGCGGAAGAAGACCTCCCGAAGTTGCGTATCCAAGTATGTCGTTGTTGCCCAACCATGCCGTAATAAACGTTGGCTGTAAGCTTAGAGCTTGCTCAACAACCGTTCCCTTCCCTCTTAAAACCATATCAATAAAAGGATTCTCGCCCGAATATTCCGAAGGAGATTGTCTTGTTTCCAAAGCGTCAACTAACAAGATTCCCGGAATTCCAAGGTTATTATACGGTTTAGCGTAACCGGTATTCGTAGGAGCGCCGCTTTCCGGATTTTCAACAACTGTAAAAGGAGAAAGAGAAGAAACTTCCATTCTGCCGACCAAGCCCGGATTGGAAACTATCGGCTGCTCAAAAGTTTTTCCTTTCACCTGCATCGAGATAATATTTCCGATTGAATATTTTTGCGATGATTCATACAATGCGCCGCTTTGATAGCCGGCGGTTAAACTGTTTCCTATTGTAACGAAAGTAGTGAAATCCGCGTTGCCGGCGCTGACAGTCGGTTCAATCAATTCGCTTCTGTTTTCGCAACCGTTTATAAAGAATACGGCTATGAAAATAGCCATAAATAAAATGCTTAATTTTTTCATAATCTTTTAATCCTCCCAACTAAAATTTATACGATAAGTTAAGCCCTAACAAATGGGCGCTGGAGTTATAAACACCGTTAAATCCCGAATCCCCGTCAGTATAGCTAACCGCCGAATGATAAACGTGTCTTTCTTTAAACATCAAATACATGTAAGCTACGTCAATGTTGAATCCGTCGGCAACTTCAAGACCGAGTCCAAGATTAAAACCGATTCTGTCCGCATCGGGAAGAGACGGTTCGACATACTCGGTTCTTACGGGACTGAAATCATACATAATACCGCTTCTTAAACTAAATGTTTTCGAAATTCCCCAATCGGTTCCTAATCTGTAAATAAAGGAATTTGTATAATTACGTTCCGCGGTAGAAACATAAGGCTGTCCGTCTTCGCCCAAGAAATTATCATAAGTAACTTCGAGCTTATCATAACTTGACCAGCCTACCCACTGCCAGTCGAACGAAAACATGAAATTTTCAGCCGCTTTGATAGAACCGCCAAAGGTCAAATTCATTGGGGTTGTAAGCGAAGCGGAAATGTTTCCCGTCGGGATTTTTCCTTCAAATTGCGCGGGATAGTCGGCCGTTCCGTCGCCTTTGAAATCGAAAGTCGATTCGCTTCTAAATGTTGCGCCAAGACGAATTTTGTCAATGGGATTCCAAAAAATTGCCGCATTGAAACCAAACGTGCTTGCATCTCCTTTAAGAGTAACAAAAGCGTCCGCGTTGAATGGAGAGAGCGAAGAATACTTGGAAATTGTTACATCGCCATACGCGTAGCTTCCGCCGATCGCTATAGATAACTCGTCAACAATTTTATAAGCAATACTCACATTCGCGAAGAACGTTCTTACTTCGGTTTCCACGGCTAAATATTTCCCGACCCAATCGGTGGGCCATTTAGTGCCTAAACCGTAAGGATTATTAACCGAAATACCCATTGCAAAATCATCCGAAAATTTATGAGTAACATAAAAATTTATCGGCGTGAAAAGCTGCTCTTCCATTTTATACTCGTCAATCGCCGGAGCGACGCCTCTGAAAGTGGCGGTGGGCGAAATAAGAGTTGCGCCCGCCATAACCTGCGTTCCCTCTAAAAACGTCATTGCGGCAGGATTGAAGAAAACCCGCCGAAGCGTCGTTTGCAACGCCGGTAAATGCGCCCGCCATAGACATTGCTTTTGCGCCGCTTTCATTAATCTGAAAACCGCTCGCAAAAATACTTCCGCTGATGAAAAATACAGCAAGCAAAGTTAGTAGTAGTTTTTTCAAAACAATTCCTCCTTTTTTTTGATAAAAGCTATTTAATATAAGAATTTGCGCTTAATTAAATCAAATAAATCGTTTTATTCTATGTAAAGAATTTTTGAGTCTTTTTCCAGAGAACTTCCCTCGGAAACGTATATTTCTTTTACCGTTCCGCTGACCTGAGATTTGATTTCGTTCTCCATTTTCATCGCTTCAAGTATAAAAAGAGCTTCTCCTTTTTCCACATAATCTCCGACAAGCTTATGCATCTTTAGCAAAAGTCCCGGCATCGGCGCTTTAATTAAATTCATTCTTTTCGAACCGCCGCTTTTTAAGCGATGTTCATTTGCTTTTTCCTGCAGCTCGGTTCGGACGATTGCGTTAATATATTTCCCGTCGGAGAACAAGGTTTTTTCTTCTCCGCCGTTCTTTGCAAGCGAAATTGGAAAAACGCGCCCGTTAATTTTAACAATATAAAAATACTTGTCGATCTCTTCAATTTCAAATTCAGTTTCAACGTTTTCTGAAATTAATTTATTCTCTTTCGAAAATTCGACTTCCTTCTTTTTGTCGGAAAACGAAACCACATAGTTATTCATAATAAGCCGCCGCCCATTGGTTTGCAGAGTGAACAATATTTTTGGTAACGCTCAATTGATTCTCTTTGTTTTTCAAAAAGACGCTGAGCGCGGCAATTGCCGTTTCCAAAGCTTCCGATTCCTTTTCCTTCCAGCCATTAGGCAAAAGCGGAATAAATTCTTCATCCATAAAATTGATGTTGAATGAAGCGTCCCGAAACGCGGGATGTTTAAGTATCCAAATCAGCGAAGGAATATTCGTAAGAACGCCGGCAATGTGATATTCTTTTAACGCGCGAATCATCCGTTCTATTACTTCCGTTCGCGTTTTTCCAAAAGTAATTAGCTTTGCCAACATCGGGTCATAGTAAATAGAAACTTCGCTCCCGGAAGCGACTCCGCTATCTACACGGACTCCGGGACCGGAAGGCTGCAAATAAAAATCAATTTTCCCGGTAGAAGGCGTAAAATTATTTTCAATGTTCTCTGCGTAAATTCTTGTTTCTAGCGCATGCCCTTTAATGCGAAGGTCTTCCTGCGCGAAAGAAATTTCGTTTCCTTCGGCAATTGAGATTTGTTCTTTCACCAAATCGATTCCGCTGATCATCTCGGTAACGGGGTGCTCGACTTGAAGCCGAGTGTTCATTTCAAGAAAAAAGAAGTTCTTATCTTTATCCATTAAAAATTCAATCGTGCCGGCGTTAACGTATTCGGCGGCTTTAGCGGCGTTGATTGCCGCCGTTGTAAGTCTGGCGCGCGTTTCCTCGTCCACAAACGCCGACGGGGCTTCTTCTACTATTTTTTGATGCCTCCTCTGAACGGAACATTCCCTTTCAAATAAATGACGATAATTGCCGCGTTTATCGGCAATAATCTGCACTTCAATGTGCTTCGGATTTTCTATGAATTTTTCTATGTAAACGGCGTCGTTGCCGAATGCTTTTGCCGCTTCGCTTTTTGCCGCGCGGAACGCCGGAGCAATTCCGTCTTCCGAATCCACTTTACGCATCCCTTTTCCGCCGCCGCCGGCGGACGCTTTAAGCATCACCGGAAAACCGATCTCTTTTGCTATCCTTACCGCTTCGTCAACTTCGTCAATAGGCTCGGTCGTTCCGGGGACAATCGGGACGGAGCTTTTTTTCATTATCTGCCGCGCGGTCGTTTTCTCGCCCATCATATTAACCGATTTTGATGAAGGTCCAATGAACGTAATTCCCGCATTTTCAACGGCTTCTATAAAATCGGCTCTCTCCGACATAAATCCATATCCGGGATGAATAGCGTCAATATTATTTTCTTTTGCAACGGAAATAATTTTTTCGGCGTTAAGATATGATTCGGGCGCCGGGGCTTTGCCGATGTAATATGCTTCGTCTGCAAGTTGAACGTGCAGCGCGGATTTATCCGCTTCGGAATAAACGACGGCGGAAGTAATTCCCA
>JAADIR010000014.1:0-446 GCA_013151245.1 Chlorobiota bacterium | reverse complement strand
CTCTTTACAAGCGCGAATTACGCGTACCGCAATTTCCCCCCGATTAACAATCAGAATTTTCTTGAATTTCTTCATCGGCAATAATTAATTATCGAAATCTGTTTTTCAAAAAACGCAGCCCTAATCATAAAAATGATTTATGCCCTCAAGTAATAAGTTTGTAAAACTTAAGCTATAATTTATAAAATTTTAATATATAGAGAAAGGAAACTAAATAATATTTTATCGGGCGGATTCAACAACTATTTCGTAGGGCAATCAATCTGACAAAAAAAGCGCAACCAATGTAACGCAGATTGTCCACGGGACTCCTACGGAGATTAGTCCCGATTCATCGGGACGGTCAATCTGCGCATTGATTTTACAATTACGATAATGTCACCCCCTCGGGGTTTTTATTTATGGTTTTCTTTTTTCTACAATAATGCCACCCCCTTCGGGGTTGA
>JAADIR010000176.1 GCA_013151245.1 Chlorobiota bacterium | reverse complement strand
CTCGGAAAGTATGAGAAAATCAACGCTTCGCCGGTCCCGAACGATCAGCCGTTTTTTTACGACGACAGCGTTTACAGAGGTCCGACTTATTACTATAAAGTGAAAGCGATTGATTTTGCGGGAAACGTAAGCGAATTTTCAAATTCAATATCGGGCAAACCGGCGGACAGCAAACCGCCCGCGCCTCCGGACAGCGTTACCGCAACCGTGGAAGGAACGTTTGTTTCTTTGAAATGGAACGCGCCGAAGGATATCGATTTAAAAGGCTATTATGTTTACGGCAGACGAAGCGATCAAAATTTTTTGCGAGCCGTAAGTCTTCCGATTCCGGCGGACACGACGGAATTTTATGATTCCGGCTATAACGACGAGGGATTGTGGCAAGGAAGAACTTATTATTACGGAGTTTCCGCGGTTGACAATGCGTTCAACGAAAGCGAAATGCAAATTGTAAAAGTAGTAATCCCGGATAACGAACCGCCGCATAAACCGATAAGCGCGTACGCCGGCGTAACAGACGACGGATTGGTTAAAATTTCGTGGCAGCCTAGTATGTCGCTTGACGTTGCGGGATATGGAATTTATCGTTCCGACGAAAGCGGGGAATCGATAAAAATTAAAAGTTTTCCGGACGGCGTTTACGCCGCGATTGATTCGACGGTTCGTCGAGGAAAAACTTACGGCTATCAAACGGTTGCGGTTGACAGCTCCGGCAACGAAAGCGAAAGAACGGAGATGATAAAGGTAACTCCCGCCGACGCAACATTTCCTCCCGCGCCGGAAAATGTAAAAGCAAAAGATAGTTCTCACGGAGTTTCTATCGCTTGGGATGCGGTGAAGGTAAACGATTTGCTCGGATATAACGTTTACGTTTCGGATTTGCCGAACGGGATAAAAAAGAAATTAAACGACAAACCGATTGTGAAAACTAATTTCTTCGATCTTGACGGGAAGGAAGGAATGTATTATTTTGTTTCTTCGCTGGATACTTCGAAGCACGAAAATATCTCGGAAGGAACGGAAGCGGCGGCTGCAAAAAACAAATAACGGATGGAGAATTGTTAAAATCTAAATATTTGTCATTAATAACGGTTTTGCTTTTTATTTCTTTGAATCTTTCCGCCCAACAGTCGTTGGAAACAACGACGGAAGCGGTTCAAAAATATCAAGCGGGAAAAACGGAAGAAGCGATTAATCTTTTAAAATTGACGATAGCGTCAAATCCCGAATATATTGACGCAAAACTGATTCTTGGACAAATCTATATTGAAACCGCGCAGTTTGAAAACGCTAAAACCGTCTTAAATGAATGCGCTGAAATTGCGGACGATAACGCGGAAGTTCATTATTCGCTTGGAGTGACATATTTTAATTTGGAAGATTTTGAAAACGCGCTTGACCAGTTTAAGAGAACTAAAAAACTTAATCCCAAGCATGAAAATCTTTCCGAGTTATCTTCCGTATGCTATCTAAATCTTGGCGTAATCGAATATCGGAAAAACAGAAAGAAAAAGGCGAAAGAATATTTTAGAAAAGCGGTTGAAAGCGACGGTCAAAATATTCAAGCGTTTAAAAACCTTGCCGTTACGCTTTACGAAACGGGTAAAAAAGAAGAAGCGATAGAAGCAATTCAAAAAGCGCTTAAAGTAAGTCCGAAAGAAAAAACGCTGCTGAAGATATTAACGCAAGTTTACGCCGATAAGAATAAACCGGAAGAAGCTCAAAAAATCGCCGAGAAGTATTACAAATATTTTCCGGAAGATATTGACGGCGCGCTGCAGCTGGCGTATCTTTACCGCTTTAATAATCAAGGAGATAAAGCCTTTGCAATTTACGAACGCGCGTTAAAAACCGCGCCGAACGATCAACGAATTTACGACGATTACGCGGAACTCTATAAATACAGAGGGAAATTCGATAAAGCGGCGTCGGTTTACGAAAGAGCTCTGAAACGTTTGCCGAACAAAGCGGAGATTTACGGAAAGATTGCCGGGATTTATGAAACGGCTGAAAAATACGGCGACGCGAGACGCGAATACAGAAACGCCTTATTGGCAAAGGGCGACAGCTCGACAATCTATCTAAAAATTGCGGAAACTTATTTAGCGGAGAAAAACAAAAAATCCGCCGTCGCGGTTTTAAAAGAAGGACTTGAAAAACTGCCGGAGAATTGGGAACTGTTGCGTAAACTCGGAGCCGCGTTTGAGGATTCTTCCGAAGCGGAAGCAATTGACGTTTATTTGAGAATGAAAAAACTTCGTCCGTCGGATACTTATCCATACATAAGACTTTGCGCGGTTTACGATAAAAATAATTTAAGCGAGTTCGCATGCCAAAGCTGCCGCAAGGCGATTGACTTGGGGGCGGCGGAACCGACGCCGTATCATATTTACGCAAAGTTGAAACTCGCCAAACGGGATACTCTCGCTTTTTGGAAAAACGAAACCGCTTCAATCGAAAAATCATTAATGAAAATATCAAAGTACCAGACAAAGTATTTATCGCAGTTAAAAGAGGGCGAAAGAAAATTCAACGACGAAAATATTTTGCAAATAAAAAAGGATAATCAAGAAATGGAAGAGACGCAAAATCTTCTGAAAGAGAGTTTGGAGTTTTTGTCGTCGGTTAGTAAGCCGGAAGTTTTTATTGATCAAATAAAGCTCTGGCGAAAAGATTATCCTAAAAATCCTCGTCTTCTCGAATATTTGGGAAAAAGTCTCGAACGAGAAAACGATAATGAAAGCGCGCTTGCGGTTTATGAAGATTTAATAAAATTGGATCCCGAAGTTATTGAAGGTCATCTCGGAATGGCGAGAATATTGGAATCGGAAGGGAAACTTGACGAAGCGATTCTCGCCTACAAAAGAGCGTTGACAATTGACGCGGAAAGGGAAGATATTTATCGCAAATTGTTGAATCTTAACAGAGCGACCGACAATTTGAACAGGCTGATTGACGACTGGTTATTGCTTGCAAAACGGGAGAAAGAAAATATCGTTTTGCTTTCGCATCTTGCGGAAGCTTTGAAAATGGAGAACAGAACCGAAGAGTTGAAAATAGTAAAAGCTAAAATGAAAGAAATCAATTCCGGCGAAAACGGAGAAGGGGAATCCAACATTCAAGTAATATCGAAATGAAAAATATAAACGGAAATATTATTTTATCGCCCCGAAAAATTGTTGCGCTGTCGGCTTTTTTAACTTTTGCTTTTTCTAACGGCTATTCGCAAAGCAATTTATCGCCGACTCCGTTAAATGAAATAAAATATTGGGGCTATCAAATTCAAGCGATAACCGACGCGGGAGCGGTTGACAGTCTTATCGTTTCAAGTTACGATATGCTTGTGTTGGAGCCGACGCGAACCGATTGGTCGTCCGACGCAAAATTGTTTGATACGGCGGGAATGGTTGACGGATTAAAAAACAGTTTTGCAAGCGACGGAATTCACAGAAAACTCGTAATCGCTTATATTGATATCGGCGAAGCGGAAGATTGGAGATGGTATTGGACTTGGTCGCAAGATTGGAACTGCGAGCCGCCTATGCCTGAAGATTGGCCCGGGTTTATTATTACTTGCGATCCCGACGGCTGGGGCGGAAATTATCCCGTTGCTTTCTGGGATCCGCTTTGGAAAGATATTGTTATCTATGGAGAGAATCAGAACAGCGAGCCTTACGGCGATTACGCGAGCATAATCGACGAAGTAATCCGCGACGGATTTGACGGCATTTATCTCGATTGGGTGGAAGCGTTTGAAAACGAGGACGTTATTGAAGCCGCGGAAATTGCGGGAAAAGATCCGGCGGAAGAGATGATTTTCTTTATTGAAGAAATGAGAAATTACGCGGAGGCGAGAAATCCCGATTTTATCATCATTCAACAAAACGCCGCTTCTTTGTGCGACGAGCATCCCGAACTCTTTAATGTTATCGACGCAATAGCGCAAGAGGCGATTTGGTTTGACGGCGACGCGACCGACGATTGGAACGATCCTAACGGGCGCGATTTTGAAAACGATCCTTCGCTCACGGAATATTATTTGAATTTTCTAAATCAATATTTATCGGCTGGACTTCCCGTTTTTGATTGCGAATACGCGCTTGAATACTCGGGTTCCGCTTACGCAAGATCGTATCGAAACGGATTTATCCCTTATTCCACAAGACGTTCATTGGGAAAACTAACGACGACTCCGCCGCCGGGATATGTAACGGTTAGTATTTCGGATGATTCGGACGCAATGCCGGAAGAATACAATCTAAAACAAAATTATCCGAACCCGTTCGGAAAATCTTTAATCGCCGGAAACGCAGTAACGACAATAGAATATTCAATTCCAAACTCATTCTCCATTGTCCATGCGCAGCATCCGGTGGATTCTCAATTATCCATTATCGACGCGCTCGGGAAAAAGGTTAAAACTTTGGTTGACAAAGAACAACTTAGCGGAACTTATAAAGTGAACTTCAACGCGTCGAACTTGCCGAGCGGGGTTTATTTTTATACTTTGAAAACAAATTATTTTATAACGACAAAGAAAATGTTAATTTTAAATTAAACGAGGGCAAAATGAAATTTTTACATTTATTTAAGAATTTTAAAATATTTCTTCTTTCGATTGTTTTGTTTCCTTTCGTCTTTTCGGTCGCTCAAAGCGGGCTGCCCGGAGCGGAACATCCGAGATTGTTTTTGAACGACGACGTTATTCAAACGTTGAAAGACAGAATGAATGCTAATACTCCCGAATGGCAAATGTTCCAAGCGTATCTCGACGCTTATATCATAGAAGATCCTTGGGGCGGAGAGTATCTCGACGGCATTTCCACTTTTGCGATGGCGTATCTTCTTACGGGGAACGCGGCTTACGCCGACAGATCGATTTATTTTATGGAAAAGTGGGTGGACGAACTCGGCGCGACCGACCCGTTTTACGTCGGCGGCGACGAATACGCGCACATTTATGAAAACGTGGGACTTGGTTTCGATTGGCTTTATAATTACGCCGGATTTACGCAGCCGCAGAAAACCGACGTAATTGACATGATGAACCGCGCTTACGTTTACGGACAAACGCCGTGGGATCAAGGCGGGGGAGATTTTGAAGTCGATCCGCACGATTCCGATCAAATTATCGGCGGCGCGAAAACGGCTCTATTTTGGGGCGTAGCGACATACGGCGATAATCCTTCCGCTGAAACAATGATTAACCGCAATCGCGAACTTTGGGATCAAAATATCGTTCCTTGGATAATTCAATCGTACGGCGGCGTTTGGCCCGAAGGCTCGCAGTATTCCTACAATACGCTTTACTTTTTAATGGCTCTAACGGAAGGCGAAAGAACGGCAAACGGAATCGACCGCTGGACGGAGAATCCCGAGATATCGCAATTCCCCAAAAACCTTATTACGTCGCTGCTCTGGTTAACGCCTCCGTCAAACGATCACATTCTAACTTACAATGATCAGGAAGACGAAAATGCGACTTACTGGATAAGAAGAAATCATTGCGTTGCGATAACGACCTTTATCGACGAGAATATGGGATTTACCGACGAAGCCGCTTACGGAAGATATTGGATTAGAGAGCTTTCGCCGGAGAACCTTGAAATGAACGTTTGGAAACTTTTCCTTTGGTACGACAGAAGCGGAAATCACGTAAATTATTTTAACGCCGGTTTGCCCCGCGCTCATTTTTCAGAAGGAACCGATTGGATGTTCCTTCGTTCAGATTGGACTTCAAACGCTAGCTATAGCACGTTCTGCGCAAGTTGGACTAATATCGATCACCAATTTCAAGACGGCGGGCATTTCAACATTTTTAGAAACGGAGAGTATTTAACCAAGCAGGTAAGGCATTACGATTTTACTTTTTTAATAAACGGCAAATATCAAATTTACGACGGCGAAGCGAGCAACGTGATGCTGATTAAAAGCGATTTCGAAGGGGACGAAAGAATAAACGCTATGGGGTCGGCGGAATATTTGGAAAGCCTCGGAGAGCCGGCGATAACGAAATATAAAATCGGCTCAAATCCGCTGTACGCATATTCTTCCGCCGATTTGGGCGATTCATACAACCGAGTTTACGACGAATGGGACGGCAATTCGCAGAGGGTAAGTTCTTACGCGAGACAGTTTGTTCAAATATCTCCCGATTTCTATTTCGTTTACGACCGCATCCGCACTGTTGACGCGGGTTGGACGAAGTATATTCTTCATTCCCTTACGGAGCCGGCGGTTAACGGAAACTTAATTACTCAATCAAGCGAAAGCGGAAATCAATTCCTTTACGATAAAGTTCTTTATCCTTCAAATATTACAATTGAAAAAATAAACGAAGCCGACGTTTGGAACGCCGATCACGGGCTTGTTGACGAATGGATGATTCCCCCGAGCGTAAGAAAATGGCACGTTGCGGTTAAACCGGAAGACGCCGAAGCCGTTAATATGCTTAACGTTATTGAAACCGCGAGCGGAAAAGCGTCGGAAATTGACAACGCTAAATTGATTGAATCTGAAAAAGTTATCGGCGGACAAATCGGGAATTGGGTCGTCCTTTTTTCAAAAGAAGAAACGACTAACGGTAAAGTAAATTATGAAATATCTTCCAACTCCGGTTCGTTAAACAATTTGGTCTGCGACCTCGAACCGAATGAAAATTATAAAATAATTCTGAACGGCGCGCAGCTACAAACCGCAGCCGCCGGAGAAGACGGAACGATTTTCTTTACGCTAAACGGAACCGGAAACGTAAGCGTTGAAAAGGGCGCGACGGGAATAGGAGACGAAGAAGGGAATATCGCTCAATTCAAATTAAAGCAAAACTATCCGAATCCCTTCGGAAAATCTTCAACAACCGGCAACAACATAACAACAATTGAATACACAATTCCAAACTCATTCTCCATTGTCCATTCTCAATTATCCATTTACGACGTTCTCGGAAGAAAAGTTGCAACGCCGGTTGACGAAGAGCAAGCTCCCGGAAATTATAAAGTGAATTTCGACGCGTCGAATCTGCCGAGCGGAATTTATTTTTACGCAATTCAAGCGGGCGAATATTTTAAAGCTAAGAAAATGACGCTGATCAAATGACGATGGGAAATTTAAAAATTAAAATATTTTACGCGATAATTTTGTTAATGGTTTCGTCGGCGATTTTCGCGCAAAACGATTATCCCGATTGGGCTTGCGAAATGAAAGTCTGGCCGTTCGACGTTCTCTATCCTTTCGATACGGCGTTTGCGGGAATTAACGGAGAAGAAAAAACTTCCGACGCGGATATTAGAGGAAAATTAGACGCCGCCGTTAACGCAGGCGCAAACGTCGTAATATTTTATATTGACGACGAACAGTCGTATGAAACTTTTGTTGACGAAAACGGTTTTTCGCAAACGCTTAGCCGGATTCAATTTCTCGTAGGAGAAGCGCACAACAGGAATCTGAAAGTCGTTTGTTATCTCAACGGTTTGGAAACGATTTCCGTAGGCGCGACTACAAATCAAGCCCTTCCGTCCTTGGCGCGCAACTATCCCGATTGGCTTCAAATAGACGTAACCGGCGAGAAAATGGTTTGGTACACAACGGAAGAAACCGAATGGATACCGGAGAACTCGGAAGACGCTTGGGCTTCGCCCCTTTCGCCTTGGCGCGATTTTTTTAAGCAACGTTTGATTTCGCTTGCAAACGCAGGTTTGGACGGCGTTTATATCGACGCGACGTTTTTGCCCGGAGTCGACGCCTTTGGAATAAAATGGGCTTCGTCCGATCCATATTTCAAAGATGAGTTTCAAGATAGCTACGGACTTTCGATTCCGTCGAGCGTAGATTGGAATTCGGAGACATGGCGAAAATTTGTTTTCTTCCGTCACGAAGTTATACGAGATTATCTCGGCGAAATGGCGGAAGTTGCGCGCGCAAACGGAATGACGCCATTTTTCGAAAGCTCTTCGTGCGATTTTAAAAACGGAACTTTTCTCGCTAACGACGTTCCTTTCACAATTAGCGGAGATATCGCTTGCTCGCCCGAAATAGAGCCGGAAGGAGATTTCCGCGCGGCGTTCCGAATGTCTAAATCTACGCGCGACGCAAATCAAGACTTTCCGATGTGGTTCCTCGGCTGGCCCGAAACGGCGGAGCGGGCGCAAAGAGAGTTTTCAATTACGCTTTGTCATTCGGGAAATTATTATCCTACGGCGGACGCGGATTTTCCGGCGAACGCTTTTTCGTTTATGGATTTATTGAGAGAGCCGATTTTAAGCAAGCGCGTTCCTTTTCAAAACGCCGTATTGATTTATCCGATGCGGAGCAAAGATTACTCTTTCGAAAGCGAATCTGCTTTTGGCGCTTACGACGGAGCGTTTAACGAATTGATTCGGAAGCATATTCCGTTTAGAATTCTTCCGCTGGAAACAATGACGGCGGACGATTTGACGGACGTCGACGTTGCGGTTCTTGCGGGCGCGGAATCAATTTCGGACGAAGAATTTAATTTGTTGAAAAATAAAAACGTCGCGCTTGTTGGCGAAAACGGAACAAAAGACGAATGGGGAACGGCTCTATCGCAGCCGCGGCAATTTCCGAATGCCGTTGATTTTGCTAGCCTTGCGCCGAATCTTCCGTTTGATATTCAAGCTCCGGCTACTTCTTTCATTGAATTCTATGTCGATAAATCCGATGAAAACCATTTTTTTGTTTTTTCATACAACGACGTTAACGGCGGAGAGATTACGTTTGAAACCGCCGAGCCGACGACCGTAAAGTTTTATGAAATTGACGGCGGCGTTTCGGAATTAAGCGGGACGAACATTTCAATTCCCATTAACGATTTTCTCAGCGTGATTGAATTGAATCTCTCAGGCTCTTCGGCAATAAACGACAATTCGAATTTATCGGAAGAATTTCAACTGAGCAATTATCCGAATCCGTTTTCAAAAGGAAGCGGCGGGAGTTCTTCAACGGTTATTAAATTTTCCATTCCCTTGATAGAGACGCAAAATCTTGCCTCTCCACGAATAATATTGAAGGTTTATAATATTTTGGGAAGTGAAATCGCAACGCTTGTAAATAAAGAGAGCTTGCCCGGAGAATATTCAATAAGATTCGACGCTTCAAATCTTTCGGCGGGAATTTATTTTTACAGACTTCAATACGGAAGTAAATCGCTGACAAAGAAAATGCTTTTAATACGATAATAAAAACTTGCAAGCGTACCGTTAAATGAATCTTTACATGTTAAAGAGATATTACCTCAATACTATCATCTTTTTCGATTGAACGAAAGCGCCCGCTCTTAGTTGATAAAAGTAAACGCCGTTGGACAACTTTGACGCGTCGAAATTCACGCGGTAAATTCCGGGCGTTTGTTCCTCGTCAACCAAAGTTGCGATTTTTCTTCCGAGAATGTTATAGATTTTTAAAACAATTGGTAGAGGCGCAATATTTTGCGCCTCTACCAATGGAATTGAATATTCTATTGTCGTTACGGCGTTTCCGGCGATTGAAGATTTGCCGAAAGGATTCGGATAATTTTGTTTGAGAACGAATTGTTCGGGAACCGTTCCGTCTTCAATTTCTCTTACGTCCGT